>DAIMIM010000446.1:0-2842 GCA_036722755.1 Caldimonas sp.
GTCCGGAGTCGATCCGCAAGGCTGCAAGGTGTTCAGCTTCAAACATCCTACCCCCGCCGAGCTGGAGCATGATTTTCTTTGGCGCACCACCCGCGATCTACCGGAACGCGGTCAGATCGGCATCTTCAACCGTTCCTACTACGAAGAAGTCCTGATCGTTCGCGTGCATCCGGCGATTCTCCACGGCGAGCACTTGCCGCCAGCGTTGGCTGACGCAAAGGACGTCTGGCAGGAGCGGTATCGGTCCATCGTGGATCTGGAGAACCATCTCTATCGCAACGGGACGGTGATCATCAAGTTCTTCCTCCATCTCTCGGCAGACGAGCAGCGCAAGCGCTTCCTCGAGCGCATCGACGAGCCGGACAAGAACTGGAAGTTCAGCTTGGCGGACATCGAGGAGAGAAAATTCTGGGACCAGTACATGAAGGTCTATGGCGAATGTCTGAGTGCGACGAGCACGCCCAACGCACCGTGGTACGCGGTTCCCGCCGACGACAAGGAGAACGCACGGTTGATCGTGTCGCAGATCCTTATCGATACATTCAACGGTCTGGACATGGCCTACCCCAAGCCTGATGCGCAACGCCGCAAGGAACTCCAGGCAATCCGGAGACAGCTCGCGAAGTAGAACGCTGGCGTGGCGCTGGCAGGCTGATCGTGCCGCGACAGCTTTGCGGAACTTGCTATGCGGTCTACACGGGACAGCATTGGATCCGCGGCGCAGGAGTTAATGCCCGATTTGAATTCGACTCGCCTTCGTCATTGTGCGCAGCGAAACACCTACTGTTCAGCGGAAAACATACGCTTGATCAGCGTTGCCTTAAAGCAGGCCGGCGCCGCGCGCCCACTGGTATTTGGCGCCTAGCACCGCGACCGGGATCTCGGTCGAATAGGCGTAGGCGGGGATTCCTCGCTCGTACAGGTACTGCGCGGCTTCTTCCACCTGCACATCGCCGGCGAGCGATGCGACGATGGGTTTCTCGATGCCCTTGGCGCGCATCTCGTCGCGGGCCTCGACGATGATCCTTGCGAACACCATCGGTGGCGTGATGATGGTGTGCCAGTAGCCGAGGATGAGCGAGTGGATGCGATCGTCCTGCAGGCCCAGCAGGACCGTGTTCTTGTAGGTCTGCGGGGGCTCGCCGCCAGTGATGTCGACCGGGTTGCCGGCGGCGCCGAACGGCGGGATGAACTTGCGGAAGGCCTTGTCGAGGTCGTCGGGCATCGGCATCAGCGTCAGCTTGTTGTCGACGCAGGCATCCGACAGCAGCACGCCCGAGCCGCCGGCGCCGGTGATGATGACGACGTTCTCGCCCTTGGGCGTCGGCAGGATCGGCACGCCGCGCGCGAAGTCGAGCAGGTCGCGCAGGCTCCGGGCGCGGATCACGCCGCACTGCTTGAAGACGTCTTCGTAGATCTTGTCGTTGCCGGCCAGCGCGCCGGTGTGCGAGCTCGCCGCCTTGGCGCCGGCCGCGGTGCGGCCCGCCTTCAGCACGATCACCGGCTTTTTCTTCGAGACGCGCTTGGCCACTTCGGCGAAGGCACGTCCGTCCTTCAGATCCTCGCAATGCATGGCGATGACCTTGGTGTTCGGGTCGCTCTCGAAGAAGATGAGCAGGTCGTCCTCGTCGATGTCGGACTTGTTGCCGAGGCCGACGATTGCCGAGACGCCCATCTTGGCCGAGCGCGAGAAGCCGATGATGGCCATGCCGATGCCGCCCGACTGCGACGACAGCGCGGTGCTGCCCTTCACGTCGTAGGCCGTGCAGAAGGTGGCGCAGAGGTTGGCCGGCGTGTAGTAGAAGCCGTAGATGTTCGGCCCCATCAGGCGGATGTCGTACTTGCGGCCGATCCGCACCAGCTCGTCCTGCATCTCGTGCTCGCCCGTCTCGGCGAAGCCCGACGGAATGAGCACGGCGCCGGCGATCTTCTTTTCGCCGCATTCGATCAGCGCGCCGGCCACGAGCTTGCCGGGAATGGCGAAGACGGCGGTGTCGATCTCGCCCGGCACGTCCTTCACGCTCTTGAAGGCCTTGTAGCCGAGGATCTCGGTGGCCTTGGGATGGATCGGATAGATGTCGCCCTTGTAGCCGCCGTTGATGAGGTTTTTCATCACCGAGTTGCCGATCTTGCCGTCTTCCGCCGAGGCGCCGATCACAGCCACCGAGCGCGGCTGCATGATCCGGTTCATCGACTTCAGAACGTCTTTTTCTGCGGGGCGATAGCGCGGCGTCTTCGGCGCGAAGTCGACGACGATGCGCACGTCGGCGGCGATCGCGCCGCTCTTCGATGCGAAGACCGGGTTCAGGTCCAGCTCGGAGATCTCGGGAAAGTCGGTGACGAGCTCGCTGACGCCGACGATCAGCGTGGCGAGCGCTTCGCGATCGACCGGATCGCTGCCGCGCACGCCTTTCAGCATCTCGGCGGCCTGGATGCCGTCGAGCATCGACAGCGCGTCGTCCCGGGTGGCTGGCGCCAGGCGGAAGGTGATGTCCTTGAGGACCTCGACCAGCACGCCGCCGAGGCCGAAGGCGACCAGCTTGCCGAAGCTGTCGTCGGTGACCGCGCCGATGATCACTTCCTGGCCGCCCTTGAGCATCTGCTGGACCTGCACGCCCAGGATCTGCGCGTCGGCCTTGTATTTCTTCGCGTTGGCGATGATCGTGTCGTAGGCCTTGCCGGCTTCGTCGGCGCTCTTCACGCCGACGATCACGCCGCCGGCTTCCGTCTTGTGCAGGATCTGCGGCGAGACGATCTTCATCACCACCGGAAAGCCCATCGAGGCGCTCAGCTTTTGCGCATCGGCCGCGCTCGTGGCGACGCCTTCCTGCGGCACCGAGAT
>DAIMIM010000447.1:0-2836 GCA_036722755.1 Caldimonas sp.
GATCCCAGTAGCTGCCCCAGATCAGCTTGATGACGTTCCAGCCCGAGCCGCGGAATTCGCTCTCGAGCTCCTGGATGATCTTGCCGTTGCCGCGCACCGGTCCGTCGAGCCGCTGCAGGTTGCAGTTGACGATGAAGATCAGGTTGTCGAGCTTCTCGCGCACCGCCAGGCCGATCGCGCCGAGCGACTCCGGCTCGTCCATCTCGCCGTCGCCGCAGAAGACCCAGACCTTGCGCTTGGAGGTGTCGGCGATGCCGCGCGCGTGCAGGTACTTGAGAAAGCGCGCCTGGTAGATCGCCATGATCGGACCGAGGCCCATCGAGACGGTCGGGAACTGCCAGAACTCGGGCATCAGCTTGGGATGCGGATAGCTCGAGATGCCCTTGCCGTCGACCTCCTGGCGAAAGTGCAGCAGCTGGTCTTCGCTCAGCCGGCCTTCCATGAAAGCGCGCGCATAGACACCCGGCGACGAATGGCCCTGGATGTAGAGCAAGTCGCCGCCGTGATCGGCGGTCTCGGCATGCCAGAAGTGGTTGAAGCCGGTCCCGAACATCGTCGCCAGCGAGGCGAAGCTCGAGATGTGGCCGCCGAGATCGCCGCCGTCGGCCGGGTGCAGGCGATTGGCCTTCACCACCATCGCCATGGCGTTCCAGCGCATGTAGGCGCGCAGGCGCTCCTCGATCTCGATGTTGCCGGGGCTGCGCTCTTCCTGATCGCTCGGGATCGTGTTGACGTACGCCGTGTTCGCCGAGAACGGCACGTCGACGCCAGCCTGGCGCGCGTGGTCGATCAGTTGCTCGAGAAGGTAGTGGGCACGTTCGCCGCCCTCCGAGCCGATGACCGCCGAGAGCGCATCGAGCCATTCGCTCGTTTCCTGGGCGTCGGGATCGTTCGGCGCAGCGCTCGATGGGGCCTCGGGAAGAGCTGACATGGCGTCTCCGAAATCGTTGTTCTGGGGCCGATGCGAAGTGTCGCACAAGCCGTTCTCGTTTCGGATCGTGCGATGCGATTCCGTATGACGGAATCACGAATGCCCTGAACCAGCGGCTTCCAGGCGATCGACGAGCGCGACGACGACGCGGCCCCGATAATTCGCGCGTGCAGCCAGCCGCCACGCGTCCCCCGGCCCAGCGTTCGACGCGCACCTGGACCGAACGCATCTTCGGCCGCTGGTGGCGAAGGCAGTCGGCCGCTCGCCAGGACCGCTACGCGACGCTCGGTCCGCTCGCGTCGGTGCTGCTCTTTCTCGCCGCCATCGTCTCTGCGTTCTGGTACTTGCGCAACGAGGAGATCGAGCGCGAGCAGGAAGCGGTGCGACGCGACACGGAGGTCGCGCAGCAGCAGATTCGGCTGCGCCTGATCGAGAACCAGGAACAGCTCACCCGCATGGCGCGCGAGCTCGTCACGCACTCGCTCGATCGAGCCGGTTTCCTGGTCGCCGCCTCGGTCTTCACCGGCGAGCACCCCGAGACCACCAACCTGATCTGGATCGGCCCGTCCCGCGTTGCGGTCGCCAGCTACTCCGGAACGAGCTTTCCGCCCGAGACCGGCATCAGCGGCATCGATACGCCGGCGTCGCTTCCGGTCGAGAACTCAGCATCCGAGCCCGAGACAACGTTCAAGCGCGAGCGCGAGCTGCGCCAGACGGAGTATTCGCATCCCTTCAACGACAGCTTCGGCAACCCCGTGTTCCAAGTGCAGATCCCGCTCGTCGAGCGCGGCGTCTTCAGCGGCGCCCTGATCGGCGAATACTCGGTCGAGCGACTGCTGCGCTACTACGTGCCTGCCGAGGTCTCGCGCCGGCACGCCGTCTCGCTGCTCGACGGCACCCGGTCGCTTGCCAGCACCGTCATGACGATGCCGGGCACCGCGAACTCGCGCCCGTCGATCGTCTTCGAGCTGCCGGTCGCGCCTGCCGACAACGGCCTGGTCCTGCGCGGCCAGGGCTATCGCACATCGATCGGCCTGATCAGCAACACCCTGTTCTGGATGGTGATGGCGCTGTCGGTGCTGACGGTCTGGATGCTGCTGGGCACCTGGCGGCACATGCGTCGGCGCCTGCAGATGCAGGCCGCGCTCATCTCCGAGATGAACTTCCGGCGCGCCATGGAGAACTCGATGCTGACGGGCATGCGCGCCATGGACATGGAAGGGCGCATCAGCTACGTCAATCCCGCGTTCTGCGCGATGACCGGCTTTTCGGAGGCCGACCTGATCGGCCAGCATCCGCCCTTTCCGCATTGGCCGCACGATCGCCGCAACGAGAACGCGCGCCTGCTCGAGCAGGAGCTGCAGGGGCGCAGCCCGATCGGCGGCATCGAAGTGAAGATCATGCGCAAGGACACGTCGATCTTCGATGCGCGCATGTACGTCTCGCCGCTCATCGATCCGAAGGGCCAGCAGACGGGCTGGATGACCTCGATGACCAACATCACCGAGGCCAAGCGGATCCGCGACCAGCTCACCGCATCGCACGAGCGCTTCACGACCGTGCTCGAAGGCCTCGACACCGCCGTCTCGGTGCTCTCGGTGCACGAGGCGGAGCTGCTGTTCGCGAATCGCTCGTACCGTCTCTGGTTCGGCGCCGATGCAAAGGGCCATGCGCAACTGTCCGGCGGCGAGAGCTCGCTGCCGATGCCGCTCGACAGCGACTTCGGCGACGCCGTCGACGGTCTCGGCGGCCTGCCGACGCAAGAGCTCACCGAAGCCGGCTCCGATTCGCGCGAGATCTACGTCGAGCCGCTCGGCAAATGGTTCGACGTTCGGGCGCGCTACCTGCAATGGACCGACGGCCGCCTGGCGCAGATGCTGATCGCCACCGACATCTCGGAGCGTC
>DAIMIM010000448.1:0-2818 GCA_036722755.1 Caldimonas sp.
CGGGCGTCGTGTTCTGCGCCTCGTCGAGGATGACGAAGGCGTGGTTGAGCGTGCGGCCGCGCATGAAGGCGAGCGGCGCGACCTCGAGCGTCGCCTTCTCGAAGGCCTTGTTGACGCGCTCGAGCCCCATCAGCTCGTAGAGCGCGTCGTAGAGCGGGCGCAGGTAGGGATCGACCTTCTGCGCCAGATCGCCCGGCAGGAAACCAAGCCGTTCTCCGGCCTCCACCGCCGGCCGCGTCAGGATGATGCGTTGCACGGCGTTGCGTTCGAGCGCGTCGACGGCACAGGCGACCGCGAGATAGGTCTTGCCCGTGCCTGCCGGGCCGATGCCGAAGGTGATGTCGTGGCTCAGGATGTTGCGCAGATAGGTGACCTGGTTCGGCGTGCGGCCGACGAGATCGGCGCGCCGCGTGCGCAGGCGCAGATCGGCGGCGTCCTGCGCCTTCGCGCCGTCGTCGGCCATCGATTCGAGGATCACCAGCTCGAGCTCCTCGGCGCCGATCGGCCGCGCCGCCCGGCCATAGAGCTGCTGCAGCAGCGCCACCGCGCGCTCCGCGCTGTCCTTGGCGCCTTCGACGCGAAACGACTCGTTGCGCCGCTGCACCTTGACGTCGAAGGCAGCGGCGATGGTGCGCAAGTGCTCGTCGAAGCTGCCCGCGAGATTGGCGAGGCGGGCGTTGTCCGGCGGAATGAAGGCGTGGCGAAGGATCACGGTCGTCGTCGCTTTGCGAATGCGACCTAGTGTATGCAGGCCAGCCTCCGATAATGGCGGCCATGATCGGACGTCTCACCGGCACCATCGCGGAAAAATCGCCACCGCAACTGTTGATCGATGTGCGCGGCGTCGGCTACGAGGTCGACGTGCCGATGTCGAGCTTCTACAACCTGCCGGCCCTCGGCGAGACCGTGACGCTGCTCACCCACTTCGTGGTCCGCGAGGACGCCCAGGTGCTGTTCGGCTTTCTGACGCACGAAGAGCGGGCGACGTTTCGCCTGCTCGTGAAGATCTCCGGCGTCGGGCCGCGCACGGCGCTGTCGATTCTCTCCGGCCTGTCGGTCGAAGAGCTGGCGCGCGCCGTGAGCCTGCAGGAAAGCGGCCGCCTCATCAAGGTGCCGGGCATCGGCAAGAAAACGGCCGAGCGCTTGCTGCTCGAGCTGAAGGGCAAGCTCGCCGATGCCGTCAGCGCGCCGGCGAGCGTGGCCACGAGCGCGCATGCCGACATCCTGCAGGCGCTGGTCGCGCTCGGCTACAGCGACCGCGAGGCGGCGGCGACGCTGAAGACGCTGCCTGCCGACGTCGAGGTGTCGCCAGGCATCAAGCTGGCGCTGCGTGCGCTCGCGAAGTAGGGCGGCCGGTCTTCGCCGGGAGCCCGAACGCCCGGCGGGCGTCAATGCATGTGCATGTCGGGCATCGCTGCGGAAGCACGCGGCGTCTGCACGACGACCTTGACCTCGACCTTGCCGGCGCGCTCGAACTGCAGCGTCATCGCGAACGTCTCGCCTTCCTTCAAGGGCCGCTTCAGGCCGACCAGCATGAGGTGGTCGCCCATCCCCGGCCGCATCCGGACAGACTGCTTCGGCGCGAGCGCGATGCCGTCGACCTCGCGCATCCGCATGACGCCTTGCGCGTCGACGCTCATGGTGTGCAGCTCGACGCTGGCAGCGACCGGCGTCGATGCGCGCACGAGCTTGTCGGGCTGGGCGCCGGTGTTCTCGAGCGCCACGAAATAGGCCGCTCCGGTCGTCGTGCCGGCCAGGCTCGGCGTCGCGTAGGGATGCTCGATCGCGATCTCGCCGACCGTGGTGTCGTGCGCTGCGGCAGCGACGACCGCGACGGCAGCGAACATGGCGACCAGCGAGCGCGCGACGACGACGGGAAACTTCATCGAGCCAGTCTACGCTGCCCATAATCGCCCCATGAGCATCCAGACCGACGACTTCGCGCCGGCACCGCTTGGCGCCTCGCGCGTCGTCAGCGCCGCGCCGGCCTCGCCCAACGAAGAGGCGATCGAGCGCGCACTGCGCCCGAAGGGCCTCGCCGAATACGTCGGCCAGGCGAAGGCGCGCGAGCAGCTCGAGATCTTCATCCGCGCGGCCAGGATGCGCAGCGAAGCGATGGACCACGTGCTGCTCTACGGGCCGCCCGGGCTCGGCAAGACGACGCTGTCGCACATCATCGCCACCGAGCTCGGCGTCAACCTCCGCTCGACCTCCGGGCCGGTGCTGGAAAAGCCGAAAGACCTCGCCGCCCTGCTCACCAACCTGGAGAAAAACGACGTTCTCTTCATCGACGAGATCCATCGCCTCTCGCCGATCGTCGAGGAGATCCTCTACCCCGCGCTCGAGGACTACCAGATCGACATCATGATCGGCGAGGGCCCGGCGGCGCGCTCGATCAAGCTCGAGCTGCAGCCGTTCACGCTGGTCGGCGCGACGACGCGCGCCGGCATGCTGACCAACCCGTTGCGCGACCGCTTCGGCATCGTCGCCCGGCTCGAGTTCTACAGCGCCGAGGAGCTGGCGACGATCGTGCGCCGCTCGGCGGGCCTGCTCAAGGTGCCGATCGACGACGCCGGCGGCTTCGAGATCGCGCGCCGCTCGCGCGGCACGCCGCGCATCGCCAATCGCCTGTTGCGGCGCGTGCGCGATTTCGCCGACGTCAAGGGCAGCGGCCAGATCACCAAGCCGCTGGCCGATCGCGCGCTGGTCATGCTCGACGTCGACGCGTTCGGCCTCGACGTGATGGACCGAAAGCTCCTCGAGGCCGTGATCCACCGCTTCGACGGCGGCCCGGTCGGCCTCGACAACGTCGCCGCCG
>DAIMIM010000449.1:0-2814 GCA_036722755.1 Caldimonas sp.
CCAGCGACGACGCTTCGTCGACGGCGGCGGAATCCTCGTTGTTGTTGCGCGCCCGACCCGTGTCGGAAGCGCAGTGAAACTCGAGCGTCATCATCGGCACGGAAGGATTGGCGCTGGTCGATCGGCGCTCGGGATTGTGCCTCGGTTCATGCCGCCGCCGCCGAAGCCGAGCTGCGCCTGCGATGGTGCAGCCACTTGCCCACGCCGACGACCGCCGCGGCGCCGATCGCGCCGAAGATCAGGCTGGCCGCGGGCAACACTTTCTTGAACCACGGCTGCACCGATGGATCGGTGGCGAACATCTCGCCGGCGAGCCAGCCGAGCAGCCCCGCGCCGAGCGTGACGATGATCGGAAAGCGCTCCATGGTCTTCATCAGCAGCGTGCTGCCGGCGACGATGAGCGGAATGGACGTGGCCAGGCCGATGGCGAGCAGCAGGAGCTGGTAGCCGGCCGGCGCCCGGGCGGCGGCTCCGGCGACGGCGATGACGTTGTCGATGCTCATCACGAGGTCGGCCACGAGGATGGTGCGGATGGCGGCGAAGAGCGTCACGTGGGCCATCACCTCGCCGGCGTCTTCCTTGTCGACCAGCAGTTGCACGCCGACCCAGAACAGCGCCAGCGCGCCGGCGATCTTGAGATACGGCAGCTGCAGCATCTCGACCGCCACGATCGTCAGCGCGATGCGCAGGACGATCGCGGCGGTGCTGCCCCAGAGGATCGCGCGCTTCTGCTGCGCGGGCGGCAGCGAGCGCGCGGCCATCGCGATCACGACGGCGTTGTCGCCCGAGAGCAGGAGGTTGGCGACGACGATCGCGAAGAGCGCGCCCCAGAAGGCGCCCGAGCCCAGATCCATGAGGCTGGCCGACGCTGCCTAGAGCAGCGACTTCATCAGCCGACCCATCTCCGAAGGATTGCGCGTCACCGTGAAGCCGCACTCTTCCATCACGGCAAGCTTGGCATCGGCCGTGTCGGCACCACCGGAGATGAGCGCGCCAGCGTGGCCCATGCGCTTACCAGGCGGCGCGGTCACGCCGGCGATGAAGCCGACGATGGGCTTTTTCATGTGGCCCTTGCACCAGCGGGCCGCCTCGGCTTCGTCGGAGCCGCCGATCTCGCCGATCATGACGACGGCGTCGGTGCCCGGGTCGTCGTTGAAGAGCTTCATGATGTCGATGTGCTTCAGGCCGTTGATCGGATCGCCGCCGATGCCGACTGCCGTCGACTGGCCGAGGCCGACCTCGGTGAGCTGCGCCACCGCTTCGTAGGTGAGCGTGCCGGAGCGGCTGACGACACCGACCCGGCCCTTGCGATGGATGTGGCCCGGCATGATGCCGATCTTGATCTCGTCGGGCGTGATCAGGCCGGGGCAGTTCGGCCCGAGCAACAGCGTCTTCTTGCCGCCGGCCGCTTCGCGCGCGCGCATGCGGCTCTTGACCTCGAGCATGTCGCGCACCGGAATGCCTTCGGTGATGCAGATCGCCAGATCGAGCTCGGCCTCGACGGCTTCCCAGATCGCCGCTGCGGCGCCTGCCGGCGGCACGTAGATGACGCTGACCGTGGCGCCAGTCGTCGTCGCCGCTTCCCTCACGGTCGCGAAGATCGGGATGCCTTCGAAGTCCTCGCCGGCTTTCTTCGGGTTGACGCCGGCGACGAAGCAGGCCTTGCCGTTGGCGTACTCGCGGCACATGCGGGTGTGGAACTGCCCGGTTTTGCCGGTGATGCCCTGCGTGATGACACGCGTGGTCTTGTCGATCAGGATGCTCATGGTCTGCTTGGGCTTACTTGAGCGCGGCCATCACGGCCTTGGCGGCCTCGGCCATCGAATCGGCGCTGATGATCGGCAGGCCGGAATCGGCGAGCAGCTTCTTGCCGAGTTCCTCGTTCGTGCCCTTCATGCGCACGACCAGCGGCACCGTGAGGTTGGTGGCCTTGCAGGCGGCGATGACGCCTTCGGCGATCGTGTCGCAGCGCATGATGCCGCCGAAGATGTTGACGAGGATCGCCTTCACCTTCGGGTTGCTCAGCATGATCTTGAAGGCCTCGGTGACCTTCTCGGCGGAAGCGCCGCCGCCCACGTCGAGAAAGTTCGCCGGCGAGCCGCCGAACAGCTTGATCGTGTCCATCGTCGCCATCGCCAGGCCGGCGCCGTTGACGAGGCAGCCGATGTTGCCGTCGAGCTGGATGTAGGCGAGGTCGAACTTGCTGGCCTCGATCTCGGCCGGGTCTTCCTCGTCGAGATCGCGGTAGGCGGCGATCTCCGGGTGGCGATACATCGCGTTCTGGTCGAAGTTGAACTTGGCGTCGAGCGCCTTGATGGTCTGCGGGCCGCCGTTCTTCGCGCCTTCGAGAATCAGCGGGTTGATCTCGGCGAGCGACGCGTCGGTTTCCATGTAGCAGGTGTAGAGCTTCTTGAAGACGTCGATCGCCTGTGCCGACGCCTCCTTCGGGATGCCCATGCCTTCGGCGAGCTTCGACGCATCGGCATCGAGGAGGCCGTGCATCGGATCGACGAAGATCTTGGCGATCTTCTCGGGCGTGTCGTGGGCGACCTGCTCGATGTCCATGCCGCCTTCGCTCGAGCCCATCAACGCGACCATCTGCGTGGCGCGGTCGGTCAGCACGGCGAGGTAGTACTCCTTCTTGATGTCGGCGCCTTCTTCGACGAGAAGCCGCCGCACCTTCTGGCCGTCGGCGCCGGTCTGGTGCGTCTTCAGCTGCATGCCGAGGATCTCGCCAGCGAGCTTGCCGACCTCGTCGAGCGACTTGGCGATCTTGACGCCGCCGCCCTTGCCGCGGCCGCCGGCGTGGATCTG
>DAIMIM010000450.1:0-2809 GCA_036722755.1 Caldimonas sp.
GGGCCGCTCCCAAGCCGGCTGAGCGCCCCCTCGGGGGGCAGCGAGCGCAGTGAGCATGGGGGCCGACATCTCAGCCGTCGGGCCGCGGCGTGCGCGCGACGACCCAGACCGCGACGCTGGTCGCGCCGGCGGCCTTGAGCACGCGGGCGATCTCCGACAACGTGCTGCCGGTGGTCATGACGTCGTCGACGACGGCGACCCTGCGTCCGCGCAGCTCGTCCAGGCGGCGCGGCTCGACCGCGAAGGCGCCGCGCACATTGCCGGCCCGCTCCTGCGGCGGCAGCGCCAGCTGATGGGGCGTGTCGCGGATGCGCAGCAGCAGCCGCGCATCGGCCTGGCCGCCGAGCCGCCGGGCGACGCGCCGTGCCAGCTGCCAGGCCTGGTTGTAGCCGCGCTCGCGCAGGCGCGCCGCGCTGAGCGGCACCGGCAGGATCAGAGCCGGCAGCTCGGTCGTGCCGGCGCGCTGACGCGCATCGACGATCGCGTCGGCGAACGGAATCGCGAGATCGAGCGCCGCGTGGAACTTGAAGGCAGCGATGAGACGGTCCCACGGATAGGCGTAGTCGACCCGAGCGAGCGCCGCATCGAAGTCCGGGGGATGCGACAGGCAGGCGCCGCAGCTCTCCACGCCATCAGGCACGGGCAACGCGCAACGCCGGCAGCGCGCGTTCGGCGCGGCAAAGCGGCTCGTGCAGGCCGCGCAGATGCGGCCGGCGCCCCACGACCGGCAGACCGCGCACAGGCTCGGCATGCGCATGCGTCCGCGAGTCGCAGGCTGCGAGCCGTCGGCGGAAGGCGTCGCAAACATCGGCTCAATATACTTCCGGCGATGCCTTCGACCTCCGCCGCGAGCGGTCGCCGCCTCGACGCCTGCGCTGTCGATGCGGCGCTCCGTCGCATGTCCCGCGAGCCGGAGACCGCGTGGCTGCATCGCGAGGTGGCGCGGCGCCTCGCCGAGCATCTCGATCCGATCCGCCTGCGGCCCTTGCGCATCGTCGACTGGTGGGCAGGGCCCGGCGGCGGCTCGGCAGCGTTGCGAGAGCGTTATCCGAAGGCCGACATCGTCGGCGTCGAGCCCGACGCGCGCTGGGCCGAGCGGCGTGCTGCCCAGGGGACAAGGCGCTGGTGGTCGACCGCCCGTGGCACGTCCGACAGAACGATGCTCACCAGCGACGACGACGCCGCTCTCGGCAAGGCCCAGCTGGTCTGGGCGAACATGGTGCTGCACGGCGTCGTCGACCCTCCGCAGCTCTTCGTCCGCTGGCACGGCCTGCTGGAGGTCGATGGTGTCGCCGCCTTTTCCTGTCTCGGCCCCGGCACGCTGAAAGAGCTGCGCGAGCTGTACGCCGAGCAGCAATGGCCGGCGCCGACGCCGGGGTTCATCGACATGCACGATCTGGGCGACATGATGGTGGCGGCAGGCTTCGCCGAGCCGGTGCTCGACCAGGAGACGATCGTGCTCACCTGGCCGGATGCCGAAGCCGCGCTGCGCGAGTTGCGACAGCTCGGCGGCAATGCCGCACCCGACCGCTTCGCAGGCCTGCGCACGCCGAGGTGGCGGCGCCGTCTGCTCGAGGCGCTGGCCGCGGGTGCCAACGCCGACGGCAGGGTCTCGCTCAGCTTCGAGATCGCCTACGGACACGGCTTCAAGGCGGCGCCGAAGGCACGTCCGGGCGAGCCGGTCGCGGTCTCGCTCGAGGCGATGCGCGCGATGGTGAAGAAGGCCGCCCGTTGAGGCCGGATGGGTAAGCTAAAATCTTGAGCTTTGTCGAGGCATGCAGATTGTCTCGGCAGCGTCGGGGCCGGCCAGTCGCGCGGCCATGCTTGCGAAGTATTCAGACACGGCCTTTCAGGCAACTCACAGGATGTCAGCTCTCAGCGCTCCCGCTCCACGAGGCATGCCCTGGCCGGCCGCATCGTTTCGCTTTGCGAGCGTGGGCTCGACGGTCGACGGCCCGGTGCAGTGGCTGCTCAAGCGCAACTGTTCGTTCGCGCCCGGCCAGCTCCTCGGCGTCTACGCCTCGCTCTCGGTGGTCTCCCTGGCGATCGCCGCCGGGTTCTGGCTGCGCGGCGCGCCTCTCGTGATGCCGTTCGCCGGTCTCGAGCTGATCGCCGTCGGCCTCGCTTTCCTGGTCTACGCCCGGCATGCTGCCGACCGCGAGACGCTGCGTCTGGAGCCCGGCCGCCTCAGCGTCGAATGCGCGTTCGGTCGCCGCACCGATCGGGCCGAGTTCGCGCCGCGCTGGGTCCGGGTCGAGCCTCTGCACGGCGAAGGGTCGCTGATCGAGCTGTCTGGCCAGGGACGGACGATCGCGGTGGGCCGCTTCGTGAGGCCCGAGCTGCGTCGCGCCCTGGCCGACGAACTACGCGCGGCCTTGCGTTTCGGCCTGGCGCCCGCTGCGATTTCCGGGCCGGCCGGCCCGGCCCGAAACGAATCCGACCTTTCGACGTGACACCACAGATGATGACGATGCGATCTCTCGGGAATGCGGCCAGCCGGCTGGCTCTGCTGCTCGGCGTGGCGCTTTCCCTGCCCGCCTACGCCGTCGGCGACCTGGCGGGCGGCCCGGCCGTCAACCAGTTCAACCTGGATCCGCCGGCGTCGGCGATCGCCGACGATCAGCAGTGGTTGCACAACTTCATGCTGATCATCTGCGTGGTGATCTTCCTCGTGGTGTTCGGCGTGATGTTCTATTCGATCGTCATGCACCGCAAGTCGCGCGGCGTGCGCGCGGCGAACTTCCACGAGAGCACGACGGTCGAGATCGCCTGGACGGTGGTGCCCTTCATCATCGTCATCCTGATGGCC
>DAIMIM010000451.1:0-2797 GCA_036722755.1 Caldimonas sp.
CGTGCTGCTGATCGGCTTCGCCATCATGGACGGCCACGACATGGGCGTCGGCACCCTGCTGCCCTTCGTCGGAAGGACCGACAACGAGCGGCGCGTCGTCATCAACACGATCGGGCCGCACTGGGACGGCAACCAGGTCTGGTTCATCACCGGCGGCGGCGCCATCTTCGCGGCCTGGCCGATCGTCTACGCGACGGCCTTCAGCGGCTTCTACTGGGCCATGCTCGCGGTCTTGTGGGCGCTGTTCTTTCGCCCGGTCGGCTTCGACTACCGCAGCAAGATCCACGATCCGCGCTGGCGTAGCACCTGGGACTGGGCGTTGTTCGTCGGCGGCTCGGTGCCGCCGCTGATCTTCGGCGTCGCCTTCGGCAATCTCCTGCAAGGCGTGCCCTTCCAGTTCGACGCCAACATGGTGTCGACCTACACCGGCTCGTTCTGGCAGCTGCTCAATCCGTTCGCGCTGCTGGTGGGCGTGGTGTCGAGCGCGATGGTCACGCTGCAGGGCGGCGTCTACCTGGCGCATCGCACGGAAGACGAGATCCAGCGCCGCGCCATCGCGGCCGCTCTCGGCGCCGGTGCCGTGATGGTGCTGGGCTTCGTCGTCGCAGGCCTGTGGCTGCGCTTCGGCGGCATCGACGGCTACGTGATCGCGTCGTCGATCGACCACGCCACGGTGTCGGACCCGCTGGCCAAGACCGTCGCGCGCGATGCCGCGGGCTGGTGGCTCAACTACCGGTCGCAGCCGGTGCTCTGGGCACTGCCGGCGCTCGGCATCGGCGGCGCGCTGCTCGCGATGGCGCTGGCGTTCGGTCGCCGCACGGGATGGGCCTTCGTGGCGTCGAGCCTCGCGATCGTGGGCGTGATCGCTACGGCCGGCGCGGCGATGTTCCCGTTCGTGATGCCGTCGTCCAGCATGCCCAACGCCAGCCTGACGGTCTGGGACAGCGTCTCGAGCCGCATGACGCTCGAGCTGATGTTCTGGACCACGCTCGTCTTCATGCCGCTCATCGTTTTCTACACCGGCTGGGCCTACCGCGTGATGCGCGGCAAGGTCACGCTGAGCCAGATCGAGGCCGCCGAGCACACGGCTTACTGAACAGCCGGCAGCGATCGTTGCCGATACGAGGAGATCCGTCGATGTGGTACTTCGCTTGGGTGCTAGGCGTCGGGTTCGCGGTGTTGCTGGCGATCCTGAACGCGCTGTGGGGCGAGAACGAGCAGAACCGACGGGTGTCTCGCCGGGCGGACGACAGCGCGTTGCCATGAGCACCGGACCGGCGCCGGCCGCGGCCCGCCATCGCACGCAGCTTCCGGCGCTCGCCACCGGCGTGGCGCTGATGCTGGCGGCCACCGCCGATCCGCGCTTTCTGACCGACGCGGCAGGCAAGGTCGACCACCTGCTGGTGCTGGCGGTGTCCCTGGCCATGACTGCCGGCTTTGTCCGCGGTGTCGGCTTCATCCCCAGGACGGCCGGTGTCCGGTGGCTGCTCTCGGGTTGGGCATGCCTGGCGGCGTTGTCGACTGCTGCAGCGATCTGGGTCCTGCGCTGAACGACGAGCGGGCGGGCGCCGACCGGAGGTGACGCCCACCGAGCGCGACACGCCGGCTGCCAAGACGGTGCCCTGGCGGGGCCGGGCGCTGGTCCTGCGGGAAATCCGGCCCGCCAACGAGAGACGGCACGGCGCCTTTCTCGAGCACCTCGCCGCCGAGGATCTTCGCCTGCGTTTTTTCAGTTGCCGACGCGAGGTCCCGCACACCGAGCTCGTGCGGCTGGTCCACCCCGACGCCGCCAGGGAAACGGCCTTCATCGCCCTGGCGCTGCGCCCCGACGGGTCGGTGGACGAAATGGGGGTTGCGCGAGCTGTTGGGGATCTGAGATCGTGCCAACGCGGTTCACGGATCGTGCCAACGGCTAACGGACCTAAGCAGTTATCTGCCTCATCAATCTTGCTTTGTCGCGCGCGTTTGGGTCGTCGCGCGGAACAGACGCTTCGAGCCCGAGGCGCCCAAAGATCTTGCCAATGCGGCGTGGCGGCTCAAAGATCGTGCCAATGCAGCGTCACGGGACTTGAGCAGGTTCTGTTGCGATAGTAGAAGCAGGCCGAGCGAAACCGGGAACCGGTTGGGGATCAAAAGGCCAGGGAGTAGAACTGCTTGGCGGCGGACGAGGCGTGGTCTTTGAGGCCGTCGAGCTGGCCTTTCTTGATCATGTGCATGGTCTCGATGCCGGGGATCAGGGCGCGCGCGCAGCGAAAGGACTTGAACCCGAGCATGGGTCGCACGATGCGCTTGATGGCCCGGTGATCCTGCTCGACGATGTTGTTGAGGTACTTGCTCTGCCGCATCTCGATGTCGGCGCCGGAGTCGGCACGAATGCCCTCGATGGCAGCGGTGTTGGCGCCGCTCTTGTCGATGGTGATCTTGTCGGGGATGCCATGTAAGTCCATGGCGCGCTCGAAGAAGTGTTGGGGATCGCAGATCCTGCTAGAGGCGCTCGGAGATCGCGCTAATCGACGTCGCTTGCCAAGTTATTGATTTGGTGGAGCTTTGGTCGAATGCGACGGCGCTGCTGACAGTTGTCTCAACGCCACACCCGATGGGTCGAGCGGCTCGCAGATCTTGCTAGTGTCCCGTCCGCGCTCGAAGATCTTGCTAATGCAGGTTGCATTCGAAGTCTGACCGACCCATGCAAGATGTCTTCGGGGCTGGTGACGATAAGCCGAGCGATCGGGACTACCGGATGTGCGCCACGAATCGAACCGCGATGTCGCAATCCTGACCCGGTTCGAAGGCCGCG
>DAIMIM010000452.1:0-2787 GCA_036722755.1 Caldimonas sp.
CGGCGAGCGGCAAAACTAACGCAAACCGAGTTGGCCCGACGCGCCGGCGTCGCGTGCCTTGCTGGCGACGACCTTCGGGATCACGACGCGTCGCGACCCGGGCCGGGCCTCATCGAGAGAACCACGTCTCGCGCATCAGGGCGAGCATCTGCCGCGCGGCGCGGGCGCGGTGGCTGTCGGCGTTCTTGGTCGCGGCGTCGAGCTCGGCGACGCTGCGGCCGAGGCCGGCGATGAAGACGAGCGGGTCGTAGCCGAAGCCGTGCGTGCCGCGTGGCGCCTCGAGCACCTCGGCCGGCCAGCGACCGACCGCGACGAGCGGCTCGGGATCGTCGGCGTGGCGCACGGCGACGAGGGTCGAGACGAAGCGCGCGCCACGATCGGCACGGCCGCGCAGGCGCTCGAGCAGCAGCGCGTTGTTGGCGGCGTCCTGGGCGCGGCGATGCATTTCGCGATCGCCGGCAACGTGCTCGAGCGCGGCGAAATGCGCCGAAGCGACTCCCGGAGCGCCGCCGAGTGCATCGACGACGAGCCCGGAGTCGTCGGCGATGGCCGCACCGTCGGCGTGGCGTGCGGCGTGCCGCGCCTTGGCCAGCGCGTTCTCGAGGAAGGTCGCGTGCGGCTCCTCGGCCTCGCCGATGCCGAGCTGCCCTTGCGCCACGAGCTCGATGCCGAGCGGCGACAGCAGGGCCTGCAGCTCGGCGAGCTTGCTCGGATTGTTCGAGGCGAGAACCAGCCTCATCGCCAGCGGGCGCCGGGCGCGGTCAACGCAGCCCGAGGGCGCGCTGCTGCGCCTCGACGAGCTCGCCGATGCCCTTGCCCGCCAGCGCGAGCAGCGCATCCATTTCCAGGCGCGAGAACGTCGCGCCCTCGGCCGTGCCCTGCAGCTCGACGAAGCCACCCGATGCCGTCATGACGACGTTCATGTCGGTGTCGCAGGCCGCGTCCTCGATGTATTCGAGGTCGAGCAGGGGCGTCGACTCGACGATGCCGACCGAGACGGCGGCGACGAAATCGCGGATCGGCGAATGCTCGATGCGGCCCTTGGCGATGAGCCACGCCACCGCGTCGTGGGCAGCGACGAAGGCGCCGGTGATGGCTGCCGTACGCGTGCCGCCGTCGGCCTGCAGCACGTCGCAGTCGAGCGAGATGGTGCGTTCGCCGAGCGCCGACAGATCGAAGACGCAGCGCAGCGACCTGCCGATCAGGCGCTGGATCTCCTGCGTCCGGCCGCTCTGCTTGCCGCGCGCCGCCTCGCGGTCGCTGCGGGTGTGCGTGGCGCGCGGCAGCATGCCGTACTCGGCGGTCAGCCAGCCTTGGCCGCTGCCGCGCTTGTGCGGCGGCACCTTTTCCTCGACGGAGGCGGTGCACAGCACCTTGGTGTCGCCGAAGGCGACCAGCACCGAGCCTTCTGCGTGGCGCGTGAACGAGCGGGTGATGGAGACGGGCCGCAGCGCATCATGGGCGCGGCCGTTCGAGCGTTGAAATGTCATGCCGACATTCTCGCCGCGAAGAAGAAGAGTTCAGCCCTTCTTCTTCGATGACCTCTGGATCGCCTCGTTGATCTCCTTGATCGAGCGCTCGATCTCGGCATCGTCGAGCTCGTCGGGCGAGACATCGGTGCCGAGGACACTGGCCTGGATGGTCGAGGCGAAGACCGCCTCGCCGAGCGCCGTGGTCTGGATGTCCTGGGCGCTGTCGTGGTTCTCGATGCCTTCCCACTCCATCGCCAGGATCGAGACGTTGTCGCACTTCAGACCGCCGTTGCGCAGCGCCTGCTCGACCAGCTCGGGCACGGAATCGGACAGTGGCAACGACGAGAGCTGGTCGGTGATCTCGCCGTCGCTCACCGTTCCCCAGAGGCCATCGGAGCAGAGCAGCAAGCGGTCGCCGGCCTGCATCAGCAAAGGCCCGACCGTGTCGATCACCGGCTTGCCAGGGCTGCCCAGGCAGGTGAAGAGGACGTTGCGGTTGAAACGGTCGCCCATCGGCACGACCTGGCTCATGGTCTGCTGCAGCTCCGAGTAGGAATGGTCGCGGGTGCGGGCGATCAGCTTGTCGCCGCGCACGAGATAGAGGCGCGAATCGCCGCAATGGGCCCAGTAGGCCGCATTGCCCTGCAGCAGGCAGGCGACGACGGTCGTGCGCGGCGTGTCGATCAGGGCCTTCTGGGTCGCATAGCGCAGCAGCTGGTGGTGGCCGGCGACGATCGACTCGTGCAGGAAGCGCAGCGGGTCGGCCAGGGTCGGCTTGCAATCGCGCTGGAACATCGCGGCGAGCGTTTGCAGCGCGAGCTGCGAGGCGACCTCGCCTTCGGGGTGGCCGCCCATGCCATCGGCGAGCGCGAAGAGGCCGGCGTCTCGCGTATAGCAATAGCCCATCCGGTCTTCGTTCTTTTCGCGGCCGCCCTTGCGGCTCACCTGATAGACGGAAAAGCGCATTGGGCGGCTCGTCACGCCTGCGAGAAAGCGACGAGCAAGCTCATGCTTTGCTGGTCGTCAGGTTTTCGAGCTGGAGCTTCAGGCGTTCGCTGAAGCTAAGCTTGGTGTACTGCCGTTCGGTCTCGCGCGACAGCTCCTTTTGCAGCGCGAACACGCTCTGCGGCCGGGACAGCGGGTCGAGCGACATGCACCACTCGGTCACCTCGATCAGGTTGTCGCTGTAGACATTGCGCAGGCGCGAGAGCGAGAGCGCGAGACGGTCCTTCTCGATGCGCTGCGGTGCGTCGTTCGGCGGGTAGCCCTGCATGCAGGCATAGATGCAGGCGCCGATCGCGTAGATGTCGGTCCA
>DAIMIM010000453.1:0-2767 GCA_036722755.1 Caldimonas sp.
GGGGCCCGTTCTTCGCGGCAGCGCTCGCGGCGCCGTTCGGCGGCGGCGATGCCGATGCGTTCTTCCCGAGCCGGCTCGTCGAGACACTGGCCTACACGATGTTCCCGCTCGTCTTCCTCGGCGCCATGGCCGCGCGGGCGCGTTCCAGCGTTCGCGCGACGCGCGCGCTGCGCGAAGAAGCGATCCGCCTGGCCGATCAGGAAGCGCGCATGCGCGCCGAGGTGGACTTGCAGCGTGCGCTCGCGCTCGCCGAGACGGCCCGCGCCGAAGCGCAGGCCGAGGCACGCGCCGCCGCCGATGCGGCCAACGAGGCGAAGAGCGCCTTCCTCGCCTCGATGAGCCACGAGATCCGCACGCCGATGAACGGCGTGATCGGCATGAGCGGCGTGCTGCTCGACTCGCCCTTGACCGACGACCAGCGCGAGCTGGCGACGACGATTCGCGACAGCGGTGAAGCGCTGCTGACGATCATCAACGACATCCTCGACTTCTCGAAGATCGAGGCCGGGCGGATGGAGGTCGAATCGCATCCGTTCGAGCTTCGCCAGTGCATCGACTCGGCCGCCGATCTGATCCGTCCGCGCGCCATCGAGAAGGGCATCGATCTCGTCGTGACGATCGATGCCGATGTGCCGGCGGCTGTCGCGGGCGACTCCACGCGGCTGCGGCAAGTGCTGCTGAACCTGCTGTCGAACGCGGTGAAATTCACACCGCAGGGCAGCGTCGCGTTGACGGTTCAGCGCGGCGAGGGCGATGTGCTGCAGTTCGCCGTGCGCGACAGCGGCATCGGCTTGAGCGCAGCGGGCATCGCCCGGCTGTTCCAGCGCTTCGGCCAGGCCGAAGCGAGCACGACGCGGCAGTATGGTGGCTCGGGCCTCGGCCTCGTCATCAGCAAGACGCTCGCCGAGCTGATGGGCGGAACGATGACGGTCGAGAGCGCCGGCGAGGGCCAAGGCAGCACGTTCCGCTTCAGCATTCGCGCGCCGGCCGTCACCGTTCCAGCGCCGAGGGTTGCAACGGCGAAGCGGGTCGTCGATCCGACGATGGCCGAACGTCACCCACTGCGCATCCTGCTCGCCGAAGACAACCTCGTGAACCAGAAGCTGGCGATGCGGCTGCTCCAGCAGATGGGCTATCGGGCCGATCTGGCGACCAACGGCACCGAGGCGCTGGCGGCCGTCGAGCGCGATGCGTACGACGTCGTGTTGATGGACGTGCAGATGCCGGAGCTCGATGGCCTGGAGGCGTCGCGCCGCATCAACGCGCGCTGGCGGAACGGCGATCGCCCGCGCATCGTCGCCATGACCGCCAACGCCATGCAGGGCGACCGCGAGGCGTGCCTCGCCGCCGGCATGGACGACTACCTCACCAAGCCGATTCGCGTCGAGCAGCTGATCGCCGCGCTGTCCGACACGCGAGCCCGCACCGACACCGAGGACCGAAGCCCATGAGCGACACCGTGATCGACCCGCATACCTTCGACGAGCTGCAGGCCAACGCCGGCGCCGATTTCGTCGCCGAGCTGGTGGATACCTTCGGCGACGAAGCGCCGCCGCTGCTCGCCGAGCTGCGCAGCGCGCTGGCGGCCGGCGCGGCCGAGCGCTTTCGCCGCGCCGCGCATTCGCTGAAGAGCAACAGCAGCACCTTCGGCGCGACCCGGCTGGCCGCGATGGCGCGCGAGCTCGAGCTCGGCGGGCTGCCGGCGGGCGCCGAGCCCATCGATGCGCTGGCGCAGGAATTCGAGACCACCCTCGCGGCCCTGCAGGCCCTGGCGCGGCCATGAGCGCGCACAGCGCATTGCTCGAGGCCGCGCACTTCGGCCGGTTCGAGATCGTGCTCTCGGAACGACGCCTGCAGGTCGACGGCCAGCCCGTGCCGCTCGGCAGCCGCGCCTTCGACCTGCTCGCCGCGCTGGTGACGCGTCGCGACCGGGTCGTGCCGAAGGACGAGCTGATCGATGTCGTCTGGCCCGGCCTGGTGGTCGAGGACAACAACCTGCAGGTGCAGATCTCCGCCTTGCGCAAGGTGCTCGGCGCGCAGGCGATCGCCACGGTGCCCGGGCGCGGCTACCAGTTCACGATCGCCGCGGTGGCGCCGGGTTCTTCTGTCGTGAACGCGAACGCGACCGAAGCGAAGGGGCCGCGCGTGCATGAGCGCACGGGCGCAGGCGCGCTGCGCAAGTCGCGGCTGCTGGTCGCCGACGACAACAAGGTCAACCGGCTGCTGCTGTGCCGCTCGCTCGAGCTGATGGGCCACGAGGTTGCCAGCGTCGACAACGGCCGAGCGGCGCTGCAGATGCTGCGCGCCGAGCACGTTGACATGCTGTTGCTCGACCTGGAGATGCCGGAGATGGACGGTTTCGGTCTCCTCGAGCAACGGGCCGCCGACCCGGCCTTGCTCGACGTGCCGGTGATCGTCACCAGCTCGCTCGAGGGCGCGGCGCAAGTGGCGCGCTGCATCGAGCTGGGCGCCGACGACTATCTGCACAAGCCGGTCAACCCGGTGCTGCTGAAGGCGCGCGTCGAGTCGAGCCTGGAGCGCAAGCACCTGCGCGACCGGCAACGCGAGCTTCTTGCCCGGCTCGCTCCGGAGCTGCGCGAGGGCGCGGCGACGTCAAGCGGCGCGACCAGCGCGCGCCGCGGCGAGGCGACGCTGCTGCTCGCTCGCCTGCGCGATGTCGATGCGCTCGCGTCGGCGCAGCCGGCACAGGAAACGATCGAGCTCCTGAGCAGCTGGACCACGCTGATGCTCGACGCCATCGAAAGTC
>DAIMIM010000454.1:0-2764 GCA_036722755.1 Caldimonas sp.
CGCGTCGTCGCCGGTCGTGGCGACGCCAGCGCGCACCGCTGCGGCGAGGCCGGCCGCCAGCAAGCCCGCCGAAGCGACGGCTGCCGAAGCGTCGCGCGCCCGTGCGCTGCTCGAAGGCCGCCCCTCCGCCACCGCCGAGGCGGCACGGTTCGTCGTCCAGGTCGGCGCCTTCGCCGATGCCGACGCGGCGCGCGAGACGCGCCTCAAGGTCGAGAAGCTCGGTTTCAAGACCTACACGCAGGTCGCGCAGACACCGTCCGGAAGCCGCATCCGCGTTCGGGTCGGGCCATTCGCATCGCGGCAGGACGCCGACGCGGCGCTGGCCAAGGCTAAGGCCGCCGGCCTTGCCGCGGTCGTGCTGACCCTCTGAGGCCGTGGATTGGCTCACGCTCAACTGGATCGACCTCACGATGATCGGCGTGGTCGCCGTCTCGGCGATGGTCGGCTTCGCGCGCGGCATCACCTTCGAGCTGCTGTCGCTGGCGGGATGGTTCGTCGCCTACTTCGCCGCACGCTGGCTGGCGCCCGACGTCGCGCCCTATCTGCCGATCGGCCAGCCCGGCTCGGCCTTGAATCACGTCGTCTCGTTCGCATCTGCCTTCCTGATCGTGCTGATTCTGTGGAGCCTGGTGGCCAAGGCGGTGGCGTCGCTGATCGCGGCGACGCCGCTCAGGCCGATCGATCGGCTGCTCGGGGCGGTGTTCGGCCTGATGCGCGGCGGCGTGCTGCTGCTGGTGGTGACGACGGTCGTCGTCTTCACGCCGTATGCGCGTTCCGCGAAGTGGCGCGGATCCATCGGCGCGGCAGCCGTCGAGTCGGTGTTGCGGGCGTTGCTTCCGCTGGTGCCGGCCGACCTCGTCGTGCCGTCGCGCGCGGCCTGAGAGACTGACTGTCGAGGACTCGAACCATGTGCGGAATCGTCGGAGTGATCTCGAAGGCGCCGGTCAACCAGCTGATCTACGACGCGCTGCTGCTGCTCCAGCACCGCGGCCAGGATGCGGCGGGCATCGTCACGATGCAAGGCACCAAGGTCTTCATGCAGAAGGCGCGGGGCATGGTCCGCGACATCTTCCGCACCCGCAACATGCGAGCGCTGCCGGGCACGGTCGGCCTCGGCCAGGTGCGCTATCCGACGGCAGGCAATGCCTACAGCGAGGAGGAGGCGCAGCCTTTCTACGTCAACGCGCCGTACGGCATCGTCCTCGTCCACAACGGCAACCTCACCAACGCCCAGGCGCTGAAGCAGGAGCTCTTCGACGTCGACCGGCGCCACATCAACACCGGCAGCGACACCGAGGTGCTCATCAACGTGCTCGCGCACGAGCTGGAGAGCGCGGCGCGCGAATGGCAGCTGACGCCCGACGAAATCTTCAGCGCGGTCAGTGCCGTGCATCGGCGCATCAAGGGCTCGTATGCCGTCGTCGCACTGATCGCCGGGCAGGGGCTGCTCGCCTTCCGCGATCCGTTCGGCATCCGGCCGCTCTCGTTCGGCGAAGGCGTCGGGCCGGACGGTCCCGAGGTGGTGGTGGCGAGCGAATCGGTCGCCATCGTCGGCACTGGCCACACGCTGACGCGCGACGTCGCGCCCGGCGAGGCGATCTTCATCGACCTCGAAGGCCGCATCCACGCGCGGCAGTGCGCCGACAACCCGTCCCTGAACCCGTGCATGTTCGAGTACGTCTACCTGGCGCGGCCCGACTCGATCATGGATGGCGTCTCGGTCTACCAGGCACGCCTCAACCTCGGCGAGACGCTGGCGCAGCGCCTGATCTCGACGATGCCGCCGAACGAGATCGACGTCGTCATCCCGATCCCGGAATCGAGCCGGCCTTCGGCGATGCAGCTCGCCCAGAAGATCGGCAAGCCGTACCGCGAGGGCTTCGTCAAGAACCGCTACGTCGGCCGGACCTTCATCATGCCGGGGCAGGGCATCCGCAAGAAATCGGTGCGCCAGAAGCTCAACGCCATCGAGGTCGAGTTCAAGGGCCGCAACGTGCTGCTGGTCGACGACTCGATCGTTCGCGGCACGACCTCGAAGGAGATCGTGCAGATGGCGCGCGACGCCGGCGCGAAGAAGGTCTACCTCGCCTCGGCGGCGCCGCCGGTGCGCTTCCCGAACGTCTACGGCATCGACATGCCGACCAAGGACGAGCTGGTCGCGCACGGCCGCACGATCGAGGAGATCCGCCAGTTCATCGGCGCCGACGCGCTGATCTACCAGGACGTGGCGGCGATGAAGCGCGTCGTGGCCGCGCTCAACCCGAAGCTCGACGGCTTCGAGGCCTCGTGCTTCGACGGCCACTACATCACCGGCGACGTCAGCGCTGCCGACTTCGCCGAGATGGCGGCGCAGCGCGGCGCCCAAGGCGACGAGGAAGACGCGGGCAACGACGACCGCTCGCGCCTCGCGCTGCAGAGCACTGCGGAGTCGGCTTGACCTCGCCACCTAACGACGGAAAGAAGATCCCGCGCGTCGCCTTGCCGCCGGGAACGCGGCTCGACACGCTCGCCGTGCGCGAAGGTCTGCCGCCGAGCGCCTGGGGCGAGAACTCGGAAGCGCTCTTCCTCACCAGCAGCTTCGTGCAGCCCGATGCCGCGACGGCCGCGGCACGCTTCGCGAACGAGGAAGAGGCCTTCATCTATTCGCGCTTCACCAACCCGACCGTGACGATGTTCGAGCGCCGCCTGGCCGCGCTCGAAGGTGCCGAGGCCTGCATCGCCACCTCGTCGGGCATGAGCGCCATCCTGCTGCTGTGCATGGGGC
>DAIMIM010000455.1:0-2761 GCA_036722755.1 Caldimonas sp.
CCGCGGCGACGAACATGCTGCAGGTCGAGATGTTGAAGGTGTGCGAGCCGTCGCCGCCGGTGCCGACGATGTCGACGAGGTGGGTGCGGTCCCTGACCTCGACCTTCGACGAGAACTCGCGCATCACCTGCGCGGCGGCGGTGATCTCGCCGATGGTTTCCTTCTTGACGCGCAGGCCGACCAGCACCGCCGCCATCATCACCGGCGACATCTCGCCGCCCATGATGCGGCGCACCAGCGACAGCATCTCGTCGTGGAAGATCTCGCGGTGGTCGATGGTGCGCGAGAGTGCGTCGGAATTGGAGAGCGGCATCGTCATCGCCTAGTCGTTCAGATAGTCGCGGATCGCGACGATGGCCCGGTCGACACCGTCGGCATCGACGTCGAGATGGGTGACGAAGCGCAGCCGATACAGCCCGGTGGCGAGGATGCCGCGCGACTTCAGGTGCTCCATCAGGCCGGCGGCGCGGTCGCTCTTCAGGTCGGCGAAGACGATGTTGGTCTGCGGCGCCTCGACCGTCAGCCCGCGAATGCCCTGCAGCCCCGCGGCGAGCCGCTCGGCGAGCGCGTGGTCGTCGGCGAGCCGGTCGACGTGGTGGTCGAGCGCATGCGTGGCCGCCGCGGCGATGATGCCGGCCTGGCGCATGCCGCCGCCCACCATCTTTCGCCAGCGGTGCGCGGCGCGGATGAAGCGGCGCGAACCGACCAGCGCCGAGCCGATCGGCGCGCCGAGGCCCTTCGAAAAGCAGACCGAGACGCTGTCGAACGGCGCGGCGATCTTGCTGGCCGGCACGCCGAGCTTGATGGCGGCGTTGAAGAGGCGCGCGCCGTCGAGATGCGTGACGAGGTCGCGCCCGCGCGCCAGCGACGTCGCGGCCTGCAGGTAGGCGACGGACAGCGCCTTGCCACCGATGGTGTTCTCGAGGCACAGCAGCCGGCTCTTGGCGAAGTGCGAATCGTCGGGCTTGATCGCTGCCTCGATGCGCTCGAGGGCGAGCGAGCCGTCGGGCTCGTGCTCGAGCGGCTGCGGCTGCACGCCGCCGAGCGCGGCGCCGCCGCCGCCCTCCCAGCGGTAGGTGTGGGCCATCTGGCCGACGATGTATTCGTCGCCGCGGCCGCAGTGGCTGAGGATCGCCACGAGATTGCTCTGCGTGCCGCTGGCGACGAAGAGCGCCGCTTCCTTGCCGAGCATCGCGGCGATCTTGTCCTGCAACACGTTGACGCTCGGGTCGTCGCCGAAGACGTCGTCGCCGACGGGCGCCGCGGCCATCGCCGCGCGCATCGCCGGCGTCGGGCGCGTCACCGTGTCGCTGCGCAGATCGACGGCGTTCATGCGGACGCGGCGAGAAAGTTCTTCAGCATCGCGTGACCATGCTCGGTGAGGATCGATTCGGGATGGAACTGGACGCCTTCGAGCGGCGTCTTGGTGGCCGCGAGCTGGCGATGGCGAACGCCCATGATCTCACCGTCTTCGCTCGTCGACGTCACGTCGAGCGCGGCCGGCAGGCTCGCGCGCTCGATCGCCAGCGAGTGGTAGCGGATGACGTCGAATGCGGCGGGCAGCCCGGCGTAGACGCCGTGCCCATCGGCGCTCACCCGGCTCGCCTTGCCGTGCATCAGCCGCGCCGCGCGGACGATCTTGCCGCCTAGCGCCGCACCGATCGCCTGGTGGCCGAGGCAGACGCCCAGGATCGGCAGCTTGCCCGTGAACGCGCGGATCGCTTCGACGCAGACGCCGGCTTCGGCCGGCGAGCACGGGCCGGGCGACAGGACCAGCCGATCGGGCGCGAGGCCGGTGATGCCCTCGACCGTGATCTCGTCGTTGCGGACCACCAGAACCTCCTCGCCGAGCTCGCCGAAATACTGCACCAGGTTGTAGGTGAAGGAGTCGTAGTTGTCGATCATCAGCAGCATGGCCGGCTCCTCGCGTGGTTGCCGCGACACGGCGGGCGCACGTCGACGGCCAAGCCGCGCATTCCGCCACACCGGCGTGCATCGACAGGCAGCCACGCAAGCCGCGGATGCGGCATAAACCGTGCTCCACCCGAACTCGCCGCCATGAACGATTCTTCCCGCAACCCGACGACCTCGCTCGATGCGCGCACGCTGCTCGCGCTGGCCGCCGGCCTCGCCATGGGCCATGTCGTCACGGCGATGGCCGAGCCGAACGCGGCAGGCGGGTTCGCGCTGCCGGCGGCGATCGTCTTTCTCGTGTCCGGCTCCGCCGCCATCCTGTGCGCGCTGGCAGCCATGCCGCGGCCGCGCTGGATCGGCCCGCGTTTCGCGCTCTGGCTGACGGCGATCGGCGCCGGCCTGCTCGGCGCGCTGGCGCCGCCGCTGCTGTTCTGAGCCGCGCGCATCAGAAGCCCTCCTCGACGAGCTCGGCCGCGCGGATCAGGGCCCGGGCCTTCGCTTCCGTTTCCAACCACTCCAGCTCGGGCACCGAGTCGGCGACGACGCCGGCGGCCGCCTGCACGTAGAGCATCTGGTCCTTGACGATGCCGGTGCGGATGGCGATGGCGACATCCATGTCGCCGGCGAAGCTGAGATAGCCGCAAGCACCGCCGTAAAGGCCGCGCTTGACGGGCTCGAGCTCGTCGATGATCTCCATCGCCCGGACCTTCGGCGCGCCGGTCAGCGTGCCGGCCGGAAAGGTCGCCTTCAGCACGTCGAGGTTGCTCATGCCGTCCTTCAGCATGCCCTCGACGTTGCTGACGATGTGCATGACGTGCGAATAGCGCTCGACCATGAACGCCTCGGT
>DAIMIM010000456.1:0-2747 GCA_036722755.1 Caldimonas sp.
AAGGCGAGCGCCGCGTTCTGGCCGCTGCCCGAAAAGCTGAAGCCGAGCACGCTCACCATCTGGTCGACCTCGGGCTGCTTCAGGAAGAAGGCCTCGGCCTGCTGCATGACGGCGAGCGTGCGGGTCTGCGTCGCGCCCGGCGGCAACTGCACGTTGGCGATGAGATAGCCCTGGTCTTCGGTCGGCAGGAACGAGCCCGGCATGCGCAGGAACATCAGCACGACGACCGCGACGATCGCCGCGAAGACGACGAGGAAGCGTCCGGTGCGCGCGAGGATCTTCGCCACCAGGCCTTCATAACCGTGCGTCGCCGCCTTGAAGCCGCGGTTGAACCAGCCGAAGGGACCGCTCTTCTCGTGCTTGGAGCCGGCCTCGATCGGCTTCAAGAAGGTGGCGCACAAGGCTGGCGTGAGCGACATCGCCAGGAACACCGAGAACAGCATCGCGCTCACCATCACGAGCGAGAACTGGCGATAGATGTTGCCGACCGAGCCGCTGAAAAAAGCCATCGGCAGGAACACCGAGACCAGCGTGACGCTGATGCCGACCAGCGCGGCGGTGATCTGGCCCATCGCCTTCTTGGTCGCGTCGCGCGGCGACAGGCCCTCCTCGCTCATGATGCGCTCGACGTTCTCGATGACGACGATCGCGTCGTCGACGAGGATGCCGACCGCCAGCACCATCGCGAACATCGTCAGCACGTTGATCGAATAGCCGAAGGCCTGCATGATCCCGAAGGCGCCGAACAGCGCCACCGGCACGACGATGGTCGGGATCAGGGTGTAGCGCAGGCTCTGCAGGAACAGGTACATCACGAGAAAGACCAGGATCACGGCCTCGACCAGCGTCTCGACGACGCGGCCGATCGAGATCTTGATGAAGCGCGAGCTGTCGTACGGGATGCTCCACTGCACGCCCTGTGGAAAGTAGCGGGCCAGCTCGCCCATCCGGGTCTTGATCAGCTGCGCCGTCTGCAGCGCGTTGCCGGTCGGCGAGAGCTGCACGCCGATGCCGGTCGAGGGCTTGCCGTTCAGGCGCGCCGAGGTGCCGTAGTTCTGCCCACCGAGCTCGATGCGGGCCACGTCGGAGAGCTTGACGGTCGAGCCGTCGGTGTTGGCGCGCAGCACGATCGCACCGAACTGCGCCACCGTGGTCAGTTGGCCGGCGACGACGACGGTGGCGCTGATCGGCGTGCCGGCGACGATCGGCAGGTCACCGATGATCCCCGAGGAGACCTGCGCGTTCTGGGCCCGGATGGCGTTGGTGACGTCGTTGGTCGACAGGTTGTAGCCGACCAGCTTGGCCGGATCGATCCAGATCCGCATCGAGCGCTCGGTGCCGAACAGCTGCGCCTGGCCGACGCCGGGAACGCGCTGGATCTCCGGCAGTACCGTGCGTGACGCGTAGTCGCCGAGCGCGATCGGATCGAAGGCCGGGTTATCGGAGGAAAGGATGGTGAAGAGCAGGAAGTTGGAGCGTGCCTTGTCGACGCGCACGCCCTGCTGTGTCACGGCCGCGGGCAGGCGCGGCGCGGCGCGCGACAGGCGGTTCTGCACGTCGACCTGGGCGAGATCGGCGTTGGTGCCCGACTCGAAGGTCAGCGTGATCGAGCCGACGCCGTTCGACTGGCTCACCGACTCGAGGTAGATGAGACCGGGCGAGCCGTTCATCTCCTGCTCGATGACGCTGATGACGCTGTCTTCGAGCGTCTGCGCCGACGCGCCCGGATAGGTCGCGGTGACGATGATCGACGGCGGCGCGACGGTCGGGTACTGGGCGATCGGCAGCTGCTTGATCGCGACGCCGCCGAAGATGAGGATGAAGAGCGCGAGGACCCACGCGAAGATGGGCCGGTCGATGAAGAACTGAGGCATCGAGCGTGCTCAGCGTGAAGCCGACGACGCGCTGGCGGGCGTCGCGGCGCTGGCCGCGCCGCCTGCCTGCGAGCCCGGCGCCTGCCACGGCACGGCCTTGACCGGCGAATTGCCGCGCAGCTTCTGGAAGCCGTCGACCATCACCAGTTCGCCGGTCGCGACGCCGTCGAGGATGACCCAGTCGCCGCCCTGAGCGGAGCCGACCTTGACCGGCCGCGACGCGACCTTGCCGTCGGCACCGACGATCATGACGCTGTCGCCGGTCGAGCCGCGCGTCACGGCCTGCTGCGGCACGAGGATGCCTGTCGGTGTCTCGGCCTGCTCGAGCCGCACCCGCACGTACATGCCCGGCAGCAGAATGCCGCTCGGGTTCGGCACTTCGGCGCGCAGCGTGATCTGCCCCGAGGTCTGGTCGACGGTGAGGTCGGAAAAGAGCAGCTTGCCCTTCTGCGGGTAGTCGCTGCCGTCTTCGAGCACGATCCCGACGCTGGCCGCGTTCGCATCGGCGGAGCGCTTGAACTTGCCGCTGGCGATGGCGCGGCGCAGCTTCAACACGTCGGTGGTCGACTGCGTGAAGTTGACGTACATCGGATCGACCTGCTGCACGACGGCCAGCGGCGTCGCTTCGCCCTGGCCGACCAGCGCGCCTTCGGTGACGAGCGCGCGGCCGATCCGTCCGGAGATCGGCGAGGTCACCGACGCATAGCCGAGGTTGATCTGGCCGCTCTGCTCCGCCGCCTTCGCCGATGCGACGTCGGCCTCGGCCTGCTTCTGCGCGGCGACCGCGTTGATGTAGTCCTGCTTGCTGATGGCGTTGGCTTCGAGCAGCGGCTTGTAGCGCTCGGCCTGGGCCGTCGCCTGCGTCACGTTGGC
>DAIMIM010000457.1:0-2741 GCA_036722755.1 Caldimonas sp.
CGCCGCAATACCTGGGCGACCTGATCGCCTGGGGCGCGATCGGCGCGCGCACCACCGAGAGCCAGGTGCACCGCGAGCTCGCCTCGGGCCTGTCGGCGCCGATCGGCTTCAAGAACGGGACCGACGGCAACATCAAGATCGCCATCGATGCGATCCAGGCCGCGGCGCGGCCGCACCACTTCCTGTCCGTGCACAAGAATGGTCAGGTCGCCATCGTCGAGACGCGCGGCAACCCCGATTGCCACGTCATCCTGCGTGGCGGCAAGACGCCGAACTACGACGCCGCGTCGATCGCCGCGGCGTGCCGGGAGATCGAGGCCTCGCAGCTTCGCTGCACCCTGATGGTCGACTGCAGCCACGCCAACAGCAGCAAGGATCACCTGCGGCAGATCGCGGTTGCCGAGGACATCGCCGACCAGATGCGCGCCGGCAACGGCTGCATCTTCGGCGTCATGGTCGAAAGCCATCTGCAAGCCGGCGCGCAGAAGTTCGCGGCGGGCCGCGACGATCCCTCGCGCCTGGTCTACGGGCAGAGCATCACCGATGCCTGCCTGGGCTGGGCCAATTCGGTCGCGGTGCTCGAGACGCTGAGCGAGGCGGTGCAAGCGAGGCGCGCGTTGCCCGCGCAACGCGAGGCGACGGCGACGGCGCCATGAGCTGCGGGGTCACTAGGCGTCGGCGTCGCGCGCGAGTCGTTCGCTCTTCCAGTACACGTCGTCGCCGCCGAGGCCATCGAGATTCGCGCGGTTGAGAATCCGCGCCAGAACGAACAGCAGGTCGCTCAGCCGGTTGAGATATTGGCGGGCTTCGGCTCGCACCGTGTCGCCGGACGCCAAGGCCACGACCGAGCGCTCGGCGCGCCGAGCCACCGTGCGTGCGACATGAGCGAGCGCGGCGCTCCGCGTGCCTGCGGGCAGGATGAATTCCTTTAACCGCGGCAGCGTCGCGTTGTAGTGGGCGAGCGCCTCGTCGAGCCGCAACACGGCTTCCTTCTCGAGCAACGCGAAGCCGGGAATGGACAGCTCGCCACCCAGATTGAAGAGCTCGTGCTGGACGACGACGAGGAGCTCGCGGACGTCGGCGGGGAGCGGCTCGGCCAGCAGCACGCCGAGATTCGAGTTCAGCTCGTCGACATCGCCGAGCGCGGCGATGCGCAGATGGCTTTTGCCGACGCGTGAGCCGTCACCGAGCCCGGTGCTGCCGTCGTCGCCGGTGCGGGTCGCGATCTGCGTGAGGCGGTTCGACATGGCTGCTCCATCCTAGCAGTGCGAAGGCCCTGTCGACGCCTGCGCGAGCAGCTTCCTACAATCGAGCGACGATGGCCGCACGCCCCGGAGACAAGCCATGAACGCACCCCTGCCCACCGATCTGCTGCCGCGCATCGAGCCCCGCCCGGTCCCTGCGCCGATGATCGCCGCGCTGAAATCGCAGTTCGGAGACCGCTGCTCGACGGCGCTGGCGGTGCGCGAGCAGCACGGCCGCGATGAGTCGCCGATCGACGCGCCGCCGCCGGATGCAGTCGTGTTCTGCGAAAGCACGGCCGATGTCGTTGCCGTCGTCGCGCTCGCCGACCGCTATGCCGTGCCCGTCATTCCATTCGGCGTCGGCTCGTCCCTCGAGGGCCATCTCCTGGCCGTACAGGGCGGCGTCTCGATCGACCTGTCGCGCATGAACAAGGTGCTCGCGGTCAACGCCGAAGACCTGACGGTCACGGTGCAGGCAGGCGTCACGCGGACCCAGGTCAACGAGGAGATCCGCCACACCGGCCTCTTCTTTCCGATCGACCCGGGCGCGGACGCCTCGATCGGTGGCATGTGCGCGACACGCGCCAGCGGCACCAACGCCGTCCGCTACGGCACGATGCGCGAGAACGTGCTCGGCCTCACCGTCGTGACCGCGCAGGCCGAGATCATCCGCACCGGCACGCGGGCGCGCAAATCGTCGGCCGGCTACGACCTGACGCGCCTGATGGTCGGCAGCGAGGGAACGCTCGGCGTGATGACCGAGATCACGCTGCGCGTCTATCCACTGCCCGAGGCGATGTCGGCCGCGACCTGCACCTTTCCGTCGATCGACGCGGCGGTGCGCACGACCATCGAGATCATCCAGATGGGCGTTCCGATCGCCCGCTGCGAGCTGCTCGATCGCTACGCCGTGCAAGCGGTGAACCGGCACGACAAGCTCACGCTCACCGAAGCGCCGATGCTGCTGATGGAGTTTCACGGCAGCGAGGCCGGCGTCGCCGAGCAGGCGAAGGTCGTCCAGGAGATCGCCAGCGAGCACGGTGGCGAAGACTTTCAGTGGGCGACGACGCCGGAAGAGCGCAAGAAGCTGTGGGCGGCGCGGCACCGCGCCTACTTCGCCGGCCTGCAGATGAAGCCCGGCTGCCGCACCGTGACGACCGACACCTGCGTGCCGATCTCGCGCCTGGCCGAGTCGGTCGTGCAGGCGTCGGAAGAGGCCGAAGCGGCGGGCCTGCAGCACTACATCGTCGGCCATGTCGGCGACGGCAACTTCCACATCGCCTATCTGGTCGACCCGAAAATCCCAGGCGAGCGCGAGACCGCCGAGCGCCTCAACGAAGCGCTTGTCATGCGCGTGATCGCGATGGACGGCACCTGCAGCGGCGAGCATGGCATCGGCCTGCACAAGATGGGCTTTCTCGTCAGCGAAGCCGGTGCCGGTGGGGTCGCAATGATGCGCACGATCAAGCGCGCGCTCGACCCGAAGAACATCATGAA
>DAIMIM010000458.1:0-2713 GCA_036722755.1 Caldimonas sp.
CCGCACTCGCCGAGCTCGGACACGTCCCCTCGGAGGCCGAGCTGCGAACCTGGCTGAAGCCCGTTCTCGATGCCATCAGCGTCCTGCATTCCGGCGAGTCCTGGCACCAGGGCATCGGCCCCGACGCGATCGTTCTGACGCCCATCGGCCCGGTGCTGCTCGGCTTCGCGTCCGCGGAGCGCGCGATCGCCGACGCCCATCACACGCCGACGGCGGCGCTCCGCCCGGGCTACGCCGCGATCGAGCAATACGGCAGCGTCGCCGAAACGACCCGCGGCCCCTGGACAGACCTGTACGCGCTTGCCGCCGTTGTCTATTCGGCGATCACCGGCGTTCAGCCGGTGCCCGCGACCGCACGGCTCGCCGACGACAAGTTGCGGCCGTTGACGGTCGTTGCGGCCGGCCTCTACAGCCCGGGGTTTCTCGCGGCGATCGACGCCGCGCTGTCTGTGCAGCCAGAGCTTCGGCCGCGCGACCATCGGCAGTTCCGCGCCCTGATGGGCGACATCGACGCCCCCGAGCGGGTCGAGCTCGCGCCGCGCCGCGACCTGATGCAGGAGCCGTTTGGGGGCGGACCCGACGCCGCGCGAGAGACCACCGTGCCCGATCGCCTATTGATGACGGGCGGAGATGCGGCGGCGGCGGCGACGCCGGCATCGGTCGCCGTGGTGCAGAAGGTCGCGCCTGCCGCGCGGCCCGTGCCAGCGAAGGTTGCCGCCGCTACCCGTGGCAGCGATCGCACCCTCCCTTCGTGGATGAAGCCCGGCGAGGCGTGGACCGCGATGGGCAAGCGCGCCATCTACGGACTGATCGCCGTCACGTTCGTGTTGATCGGTGTCGCGACCCTGGCGCTGCAGTTCTCGGCCCGCCAGACCAGCCGCACGACGACGGCGTCGATGCCGGCGGCAGCTGCGGTCATTCCGAAGGTCACGCCGTCCAACGCAGCCGTCGTCGTCGCACCCGTGGTCGCCGTTCCAACCGTGGTCACGCCGCCCATCGTCGCTCCGACAGCGGCGACGGCGCCTACGGCCGCATCGGCGGCGCGCGCCTATCTCGCGCCGCCCGCCAACGAAGCCGAGCGCCAGGCGCGCTGCATCGAGATCCTGCAGAAGGCGTCGCTCGAGCAGATCACGCCGGCAGAAACCAGCTTCTTCAAGAAGGAATGCAAATGACGCTCTGCGCATCCGCACGGCGCGCGCTCGCCTTCATGGGCATTGCCGGCGCCGCGCTGGTCTCGGCCTGCAACTCGTCGTCCGAGCCGCAGACGTTCGAAAAGGCCGCTGCCGAAGCCACCGACAGCCTGGTCGCGCAGACGGGCAAGCTGCCGGCCTTTCTGTCGCGCATCGAGTCGAGGCTGTCGACATCCGACGCGAACGCGCCCAAGCGCGGCATCGTGCTCGACCCGATGCTCGACATGATCACCGGCCAGCAGACGGAGACGACCTTGCTGTTCGAGCGCCGCGTCACGCAGCGCATGAAGAACAAGTTCCCGCAGTTCGAGTTCCTGCCCTTCCAATCGTCCAGCCTGATCCACGCGCAATACCTGCTGACCGGGACGATGTCGCGCATGCCGTCCGAGCCGACCCGGCCGGTCGTCCGCCTCAGCCTGGCGCTGACGGACCTGAAGACCGGCATCGTCGTCGCCCAGGCCTCGGCCCTGGCGCAGGAGGAAAACCTCGACAGCACGCCGTCGCGCTACTACAAGGACAGCCCGGTCCTCATCAAGGACAAGGTCGTCGAGGGCTACGCCGCGACGACCACGACTTTGCCGGGCCAGCACGCCGACCCGTACTACATGGAGCGCATCGGCGCGGCCACGGTGATCAGCGAAGCGACGACGCTGTACAACGCCGAGCGCTACCAGGATGCGCTCGGCCAGTACCAGACCGCGCTCGCGACGCCGCAGGGCCAGCAGTTGCGCGCCGAGAGCGGCGTCTATCTGACGAACATGAAGCTCGGCCACGTCAACGAGGCCGAGGAGGCCTTCGGGCGGATCGTCGCCCTCGGCATCGCCTACAACGAGCTGGGCGTCAAGTTCCTGTTCGCGCCGGGCAGCGTCGAGTTCTGGTCCGACCCGAAGATCAGCGGCGCCTATCCGATGTGGGTGCGGCAGATCGCCCGCACGCTGGTCGCGTCGAACAGCTGCATGAAGGTGGTCGGGCACACCAGCCACAGCGGACCGGCGGCGGTGAACGATGCCCTGTCGCTCAAGCGCGCCGCGACCATCAGGCAGCGTCTCGCAGCAGAGCAGCCGGTGCTGGCATCGCGCACCGCCGCCGAAGGCATGGGCTTTCGCCAGAACATCGTCGGCAGCGGCACCGACAACAGCTTCGACGTGCTCGACCGTCGCGTCGAATTCAAGATCGTGCCTTGCCACTGAAGGGCCTGCCGGGCTGCGGCCGGGCACGGATCGTGTGGGGGTCGGGGCATCATCTCTTGCCGCGTCGGCCGGCTTGCACGAAGCTCGCGGCCGTGCATTCGCCTGCGCCATGACGCCCCCCGACGACTCCGACGACGACGAGCGAACCGTCGTTCGACCGCCATCGGCGCGCGCCGGCGGCGCGATGTCGCCCTCGTCGTCGATCGCCTTTCCCACCCTGCGAACACTGCCCGACGCGCCCGTCGGCCCCGGCTTCGCGCGAAGCGCGCTGGCGGCGCCCGGTCACGTTCTGTCGCCAGGGACGCGGCTGCGCGACTACGAGATCACCGGCCT
>DAIMIM010000459.1:0-2707 GCA_036722755.1 Caldimonas sp.
CGATGCTCATGCGGCCCTGCAGGACGTTGAAGAACTGCGGCATCTCGTCGAGCGACGACGCGCGCAGGAAGGCGCCGAAGCGGGTCACGCGCGGGTCGTTGCGGGTGGCCTGCTGCACGTCGGCGCCGTCGTCCTGCGTCGTCATCGAGCGGAATTTCCAGACCACGATCTCGTCGCCGTCGAGCCCGTTGCGCCGTTGCCGGAAGATCACGGGCCCGGGCGAGCTCAGCTTCACGCCGATGGCCAGCGCCAGCAGGAGCGGCGCCGTGATGATGAGGATCAGGCTGGCCAGCACCAGGTCGCTCAGGCGCTTGACCAGCTGGTTCGTCCCGGTGAAGGGCGTCTCGCAAATGCCGACCACGGGCACGCCGTTGATGTCCCGGAGCCGGCCCTGGATGATGCTGATGCCGAACACGTCGGGAACGAAGAAGAGCGATGCCGTCGTGCCCTGCAACTGCTCGAGCAGCTTGACGATGCGAGGCTGCGAGCCGAGCGGCAGCGTGATGTAGACGTCGCGCACGCCGTGCTTCGACGTATAGGCTCCCACTTCGGAGAGGGTGCCGAGCACTTGCGACTTCGCGTCGTCGGCCAGCCGGCTGTCGGCGCGGTCGTCGAAGAAGCCGAGGAATTCGACGCCCAGGAGGCCGGCCTGCAGCGCCTTGGCCACCTTCACGCCGAGCGGGCTGGCGCCGACGACGATGGCGGTGCGCCGCGTCTGCGTCGCGTGGCGCAGCACGGCGAGGCGCCCGATGCAGGTCGCCAGCCATTGCAGCACCGGCGTGACGAGGGCCCAGATCAGCAGGACGTCGTTCTCGAAGTAGTGAAAGCTGTGCGTGTAATGGGCGCCGAAGGCCAGGAGGCCGAGCAGGACGATCCAGGACGAGGCGATGTCGACCGCGGCGCCGAGCAGGTTGTCGCGAAAGCGGTTGCGGCCCGGAAAGGTGAGGGCCAGGACCAGCAGGCACAGCGTCAGCGCCGGCCGATCCATGCGCTCGCCCGAGGCCAGGGTCGTGACGATGAAGACCAGCACCGTGATGCCGGGCTCGAGCAGCGCCGCGATCAGCGACGTGACCGACTGGGGCGCGCTGAAGAAGGTTCGCTTGTGGGGATCGTCGAACATCGACAGGGGCGGGTACCGGGCGCGGCGTCGGCTGGCGGCCGGCCGAAGCGACGCGTCGCGAAGCTGCTGAGTGCAGCGGGAAAAGCGACGATCAAGCCAGCTGAGGCTGCGCCCTCCTGCCGCGACCGAACAAGCCCAGCCGCTGCGCCTCGAGAGCCGCTTCGGCGCGGGAGCTGACGTTCAACTTGCGATAGATCTGCTTCACGTAGTCGGAAATCGTGTGCCGGGACAGGTTGAGCTGCATCGCGATCTCCGGCAGCGTGAACCCCTTGGCCACCCGCAGGAGCACCTCGTTCTCGCGATCCGTCAAGACCACCGTCGGCATGTTCTTGGGTCGTTCACGATGCGACGAGCGCGACGCGAAGTAGGCCATCACACGCCGGGCGATCGCCGGCGACAGCGGTGGCTCGCCCTGGCTCATGCGGCGGAACTGATCGACGATCACCGGCGCCGATTGGTCCTTGAGCACGTAGCCGAAGGCGCCGGCCTGCAGAGCGGGAAAGAGATGGTCGTCGTCGTCATGGATGGTGACGACCACCGCCTGCGCCTCGGGCTGCGCCGCGTGCAGCGCAGCGACGACGTCGACCCCCGATCCGTCCGGCAAGCCGAGGTCGATCAACCCGACATCGAAGTGAATCTCGTCGATCAAGGCGAGCGCCCGGTGCACGCGCGAGGCCTCGTGAAAGACCGCGTCGGGAAACACTTCGGCGATCTGCACCTTCAGCCAGGCGCCCGCCTCGGGGATATCTTCCAGCAAGAGGATATTCGTCATCGCTCGCTCCAACGCGTCGCCCTTCTTCAAGAATTCCGTACCGCTCGCAGGCACCCCACGGGGAAGTCCCTATGGCAAACAGCGCGCCTGCGAATGCTTCGCTGTCCCGGCGCCGTGGCGCCCACTTTGCCCAAACCGGAGCCCGCGCGCGCAGCGCCGGCACGGACGGTCGATTCGAGCGGACGACCGCGACGGCATGTGACGACGCGCCGGCCGTGAGGGCCTCGGGGCATCCTACCTTCGGATCGTGACGGGTTGCGGTCGTTCAGCGCTTCTCAGATCGGTACTGTGAGCGATATCACAACACCGAAGCCCGGGCGCGACGAGACCAGGCACTGCCCGTTCATGCGCTTGGCGCGGCGCTTCATCGTCGACATTCCCTGCCCGTTCTGCAGGTCGCCCGTGATGCCGCGGCCGTCGTCCTTCACCGACAGTTTCAGCACGCCGTCGGCGACCGTGCAGCGAACCTCGCAATGGGTGGCCGCGCTGTGCTTGATGACGTTGCTGACGGCCTCGCGCAGCACCCGTGTCAGCTGCATGTGGAGCCGGGCAGAAAGCATCGGCGGGTCTTCCAGGGCGATGTTCTTCCAGCGCGGCTTGATCTCGGCCTGGGTCAGGCGGCCGATGATGTCGGCCCGCCAGTCGGCGATGGCATCGTCCAGGCGCACCGCCTTGCCAGCCATGCCGCGAACCGACAGGCGCATCTCCTCGAGGGCCTCTCGGGCGAGCGAGGGAATGCGCGCGCTGTCGTTGGTGTGGACGATCGTCAGCAACTTGGCGCCAAGGTCGTCGTGCAGATCCGAGGCGATTCGCCT
>DAIMIM010000460.1:0-2704 GCA_036722755.1 Caldimonas sp.
CTCGAGAAATTGGCGCTGTTGAAGATCGCGCGCTGCAAGGCACCCGCCTTGAGCAAGGCCTCTTGGCGATGGACCTCGGTGATGTACTCCACCGTGCCAGCAGCGGGGTTGAGAATGGCGGGATCGCGGATGTTTTTGGGCATGGCCAACTTCTGTTAGAGAGCGAATCAGTCTGGCGAATCGTGCGGCCGAAGGTGCGAGCAGCACCTCACTTGCTTAACACTCATCCCACCCTGTGGCGCGCGGCTTGCGGGACGACGGCGCGATGTCGCGGGCCAGATGCGGCGTGTCAACGTCGGCGATGTCCAGCAGCCTGGCGTGGGCTCGGCCGGCATTCTTGGCGGAATACAGGGCCTTGTCGGCGGCCTGCACCAAGTCGATGGCGGAGCAGCGTGCGCGCAGGTCGTCCGAGAAGCAGGACTCGGCCGACGGTGGCACCCAGCACTCGCTGTCGTCGTCGTAGCAGGCGACGCCGACGCTCACGGTGACGAGCCGTGTCGTCAAGGAAGCTTCGTGCGCGATGCCGAGCGCCTCGACTGCGTCGAGGACGCCGCGGGCCAAGTGCTCAGCGCCGGCACGCGGCGTCTTCGGCAGCAGCACGACAAACTCCTCGCCGCCATAGCGCGCGACCAGATCTGCCGGTCGCAGGCTGGCGCCCACCAGGGCTTGCGCCACGGACCGCAGGCAGGCATCGCCTGCCGGATGGCCATAGCGGTCATTGAACAGCTTGAAGTGGTCGATATCAATCATCAGCAACGCCAGCGGGTCGCCGGACCGCCGCGCGCGGCGCCATTCCCGCTCCAGCGACTCGTCGAAGCGCCGCCGGTTGGCGACGCCGGTCAGGCCGTCGGTGGTGGCGATGCGGCGCAACTCGTCGCCCATGCGCTTGACGCGCAGCTGGGTCTTGACCCGGGCCAGCACGAGAGGGGCGCTGACGGGCTTGGCGATGAAATCAGCCGCGCCCATCTCGAAACCGGCCACCTCGAACGCGGCTTCGCTATGGCTGGTGACAAAGATCACCGGCACGTCGGCCAGTGCCGGCTCAGCCTTCAGCGCCTCGAGCACCTGAAAGCCGCTCATGCCAGGCATTTCTGCGTCGAGCAGCATCAGATCGGGCGCCGACTCGCGCGCGAGTCGCAGCGCATCCTCCCCGCTGGTGGCGAACCGCAAGTTGCCCGAGCCTGAGAGGATGCGACCCAATAGCTGGATCGTGCCCGGGTCGTCGTCGACCAGCAGGATGTTGTCATTCATGGTGATTGTGACTGTCGCATGAGGCTGTGTCGCTTCGCTGGAGATCAGCCACTATTAGCGGGCTCGATGGAATCTTGAGAGCTTCCGACCCCGCGTGCGGGACGGACGTTCGCAAAGAACTACTACGTTTCGCTATGGGCTTGCCGTCCGATACTTTTGTTCATCAGGAGACCGCGTCGGTGCGCCGCTTCAAGTCGAGAAGGTTGCGCACGCGCGCCTGCAGCACGGCCGGTGTGTAGGGCTTGGTGACGAAATCGGCCGCGCCCTTCTGCAAGCCGGCCACTTGCACCAGCAGCGTGGCGTCGTGGCTCGTCACGAAGATGACCGGGACGCACGCCAACACCGGGTCCGACTTCAGAGCTTCACACACGTCGAACCCGTCATGCCAAGCATGTCGACATCCAGCACGATGAGATCCGGGGTCTCGCGTGCGAGCCGAAGTGCGGCTTCACCCGACGTGGCGAACCGTTGATCGGGGTACTGCGCCAGCATCCGACTCATGACCTGGACCGCAGACGGGTCGTCATCAACCAGCAGCAGGCGAACCTCACGCGATGACATCGGACGCCCTTTCAAGATCGTGCGGCTCCAGCGGATTATGCGGTCTCGTGATCGACCGATCGGATGAAATGAAGCATGTTCTCGCCTCAGATCCGGACTTCGCGACCTCTTGTGCTGACTTGATTAGCGACCAACCTCAGCCGCGAATGGACGCGGCGAGGGTTGGTGTTGTGAGGGAAGCGGCCCGAAGCAGTCGAAGCAAGATGGAGCGCAGATTGAAACGGCGGTTGAATCGATATTGGGCCTCGGCGAGGTAGCGATGCGCGTACTTTGCGAAGTCGAACGCGTGATAGGTGCCGAGTCGTCTGAGCTCTCCTCGCTCGACATCCGGATCCTCGAACTCGAGTTGCATGGTTCGCGCACGAAGGCGATCGCCAAGACGCTGGGGACGACGTGCATGGCTGTCAATTCGAGGTTCCAAAGACTGAAAGACAAGCTGCACGTGACCGGCCGCCGCTCGGCAGCAATTCGCGCGCTGGAGTTCGGGTTGATATCGGCGCCTGAACACGAGCCAATGCAGTACAGCAGGGGACGGGCTCATCGATGAAAAACGAGCGAATTTCATCGCGAGGACGGATGCTCCGTACGTCTAAGCTCGGGTGCGCATGATCCTGATAGAGGCGTTCGTGTACGTCAGCGTCATGGGCCGGATGCCTTGCAACTCGTGTCGCGCTCGACTTCAACCAGGCAGCATTTCCAACAAAGGCATCGATGCGAGCCACGACAGCCACCGCTGCACAAGACGATCGAACTCATGCCCTCGATCCGACGGCCGAACGCGCAAAGAAAGCTGCTGATCTATTGCGCGAGGCGCTTGCACTTTTTGGCAGCGGGCTGTCGCCGATCACCTTGCGGGATGCGACACGCGCGCCCGATAGGCTGATGCGACTGC
>DAIMIM010000461.1:0-2699 GCA_036722755.1 Caldimonas sp.
GGCCTCGGTGGCGAAATTGGTAGACGCGCGGGACTCAAAATCCCGTTCCGCGAGGAGTGTCGGTTCGATTCCGACCCGAGGCACCACCGATGCGGTGCAGGACTGTCCTCGTCATGCAACCCGCGGTTCCTGCGTCAGCAGCCAGCGCCTCGCTTCGTCGGTGCTACTGAAGATCACGTCATGGCTGTAGGCCAGAGCAAGTCCTTGATACGCGGAACTCATTTGGATTTGTCTGGGCGTACTGACGACAATCGCTGAGATCCAATCCCTGCCCTTCAGCATCGGTTCAGCGACTTCTCGTACGGCCAATTCAAGGTCTTGCGCAGAGAACAGAAGCGTCGAGCCTCGCAAGTCTGCGAGGCTTTTCCTGAGTGCCAGGGCTTTCTCATCGTGCAACAGCCTGAGCCAATGCTCTCTCAAGTCGGCAATCGAGATATCGCCGAGCCAGACCTCCGCAATGAGGCCGTCTGAGCCTGATATCTCGTAAGTTATAGGCACTGTCGCAGCCTCCACATCGCATGCTAGAAGTCGCGCGCCGAGCGATCCGGTGAATGCGTTGGGAGTACGCCATTCGTCACTGGTGACGGAGCTCGTCGTGGCATGGCACGATGATGCCATGGCAAGCCAAGTCCGAAGAAATCCAAGCTGCTCAGGTCAATCGCTCGTCGCGAAATCGACGAACCCGCGCTCGACGTCGGTGGCGATGAGCTTGACCCGAACCCTGCGTCCGACATCGAGCGTGGCGTCGTCGGTCACCAGCTTGCCCTCGACCGGCGGCGAGAAGACACGGACCCAGGTGTCTCTGGCCGAGCGGCCCGTGACGATCGCATCGAACCGCTCGCCGATGCGCGACTGCAGCAGCAGCGCCGCCTCCGATTTGCGGACCCTCCGCTCGACCTTCTGCGCAGCGTCTTCCTGCTGCGTGCAGTGCGCGGCCAGCGCGTTCAGCTCGGCCATGCCGTAGGGAGACGGCACGCCGGCAAGTTGTGCCTTGAGCATGCGCAGGGTGATCAGGTCCGGGTACCTGCGGTTCGGCGCCGTCGAGTGCGTGTAGTCGCGTACCGCCAGTCCGAAATGGCCGATCGGCGTCGCCGCAGAGCCCTCGACGACGTACTCGCCGCGGCCCATCAGCTTGACGATGACGAGCGAGAGGTCGGCAAAGGTCTCGGGATCGGCCGTCCGGCGCTTGACGAGGAACCGCTCGAGCGCCGCCGAATCCGGCTCGTCGGGCAAGGATTCGCCAAGCTCGCGGGCAACCTGGACGATCCGCAACCAGCGCTCGGGCGATCGCACGACGCGCCGCAGCGACGCGCCTCCGCCGCTGGCGAGAAAACGCGCCGTGCATCCATTGGTCGCGATCATCAGCTCCTCGATCAGCTGGCGCGCCCGGTTCTGCACCTGCTGTCGAAGGTCGACGACGCGCTCGCCGTCGAAGACGGCGCGCGGCTGCAATGTCTCGAACTCGAGCGCGCCCTGCTCGCGACGACGCGCGCGCAAACGCTGGGCCACCGCGTCCTGGCTGCGCAGTTGAGAGTCGATGCCGGCCACGGCTCGGGCACGATCGGGCAGCGCACCCTGGCCGTCGATCCACGCCGACACCGAGTCGTACGCGAGCTTGGCCTGGTTGCGTACGCGGGCCCGATAGACGGTGGATGCGGAGATCGACGCGTCGGCCGCGACGACCATCTCGGTGACCAATGCGAGCCGGACCTGATCCTGGTTGAGCGAGGTCAGGTCGGTCGAGAGCCGCTCGGGCAGCATCGGAAATACCTTGGCCGACGTGTACACCGACGTCGTGTTCGTCCAGGCGTGCGTGTCGATCGGCGAGCCCTTGACGACGAGTGCGTCGACGTCGGCGATGGCCACAAGGATCTTCACGCCGCCATCGGCGAGCGGCTTGCAGGCGGTGAGCTGATCGAGATCGAGCGAGTCGTCGTTGTCGATCGAGCACCACGGGAGCGCCGTGAGATCGCGGACGTGCGGGCCCGGGTCGCTGGCCGGGCCCTTGATGGACCCGAGCTGGCGCTCCACCTCCACGGGAAAGGCCGGCTCCAGGCCGCGATCGCGCATCGCCTGGGTCGCGATGCGGACAAGATCGCCGCGTTTGGCCGGGTGGGGTGCATCCATCGGCGGCAATGTAGCCGACTCGATCCACGACACCGGCGCTGCGGTGGCGAGCGACCCGAGCCGCCACGGCGTCGCGGTTTCGCCTGCCCTGCGACAATGCCGCGAGGAGTCCGCATGAGCGATCCCGTACCCATCTATCAGACCATCGAAGACTCGATCGGCAACACGCCGATGGCTCGTCTCGTCCGCTTGCCGGGCAAGGAGAACGAGGCACGCGGCAACGTCATCCTGGGCAAGCTCGAGGGCAACAATCCGGCCGGCTCGGTCAAGGACCGGCCGGCGCTCAGCATGATCCGGCGCGCCGAGGAGCGCGGCACGATCAAGCCGGGCGACACGCTGATCGAGGCGACGTCGGGCAACACCGGCATCGCGCTGGCGATGGCGGCGGCGATTCGCGGCTACCGCATGGTGCTGATCATGCCGGAGGACCTCAGCGTCGAGCGGGCGCAGACGATGAAGGCCTTCGGCGCCGAGCTGATCCTGACGCCGCGCTCGGCCGGCATCGAGTACTCGCGCGATCTCGCCGAGCAGATGCAGAAGGACGGCAAGGGCCGCGTGCTCGACCAGTTCGC
>DAIMIM010000462.1:0-2688 GCA_036722755.1 Caldimonas sp.
CGAACCGCGCACCGGGCGCGACAGAACGCCCGGCACGCCGACGAAGCGCGGCGCGAAAGCGCGCCTGGCGTGCCGCCCAGCGTCGCTAGGCGCGCTCCGACTGGCGGGTTTCGTCGAACAGCGACTGCTTGAAGACGGCCGATTCGGAGCGGTCGTTGATGGCCCAGAGCAGCAACGCCCGTCCCGACATCGGTTTGGCGAACAGGAACCCCTGCAACTCGTCGCACTGCATGTCCTCGAGGACCTTTTGCTGGCGCTGGTTCTCGACGCCTTCGGCAACCACCTTCAGTCCGAGCGCATGGGCGAGCTTGATGACCGCGTCGACGACGGCGCGGGCGTCGGCGCTGTGCTCGAGATCCATGATGAAGCTGCGATCGATCTTGAGCTCTTCGGCAGGAAGCTTGCGGAGGTAGGCGAGGCTCGAGTAGCCGGTGCCGAAGTCGTCGATCGACAAGTGCGTGCCGAGCTCGCCGAGCCTGCGAAAGGTGGTCTGCGTCGTCTTCGTGTCTTCCATCGCCGCCGACTCGGTGATCTCGCAGGTCAGCAGCGACGGGTGGATGCGGTGCGCGTTGAGAGCGCCGGTGATCCGCTCGACGATGTCGTCCTGGCGCATCTGGTGCGCCGACAGGTTGATCGCGACGCGCATGCGCAATCCCTTGTCGCGCCATTGGCGGCTTTGCCGGCAGGCGTCTTCGATCACCCAGTTGCCGATCTGTCCGATCAGGCCGAAGCGCTCGGCGATCGGGATGAACACGTTCGGCAGGAGAACGCCCTGGGTCGGGTGCTTCCAGCGCAGCAGCGCCTCGACGGCTGTCACCTTGCCGCTCTTGGCGTCGATCTTGGGCTGGTAGTAGAGCTCGAACTCCTTGGCGGCGACGGCCTTGCGCAAGTCGCGCAGCAAGATGAATTGCGCCTCGGCGTCCGCATCCATGGCCGTCGAATAGAAGCAGTGGTTCGAGCCGCCGGCGCGTTTGGACTGGTACATGGCGGCATCGGCCCGGGCGATCAGCTTGGCGTGGCTGCAGCCGTCGGGATACATCGAGATGCCCACCGAGCACGAGATCATCACTTCGCGGCCCTCGATCGCATACGGCTGCGAAAGGCCCTGGATCAGCCGCGACGCCACCTGGGCGACCGCCTCGGTCGCCGTGACGTTGGTGAGCAGGAGCAGGAACTCGTCGCCGCCGACGCGGGCCACGACGTCCTTGCCGCGCGACATCGCCTTCAGGCGCTGGCCGACCTGCTCGAGAACGAGGTCGCCGATCGTGTGGCCATAGGTGTCGTTGACGGGCTTGAAGCCGTCGAGATCGATGAAGAGCAGGGCCAGGCGCGTCGCGTTGGCGTCGGACTTGGTCGCGGCGGCGGCGAGCCGGTCCTCGAAATAGACGCGCGTCGGCAATTGCGTCAGGCTGTCGACGGTCGGCGCTGCGAGGACGGCGGCACGGCGCGCCGGCTCCATGTCGCGCGCGTGGGACGAGCCCAGCGCTTCGAGCAGGACCATGCCGATGGCGAACAGGATCGCCAGCAGCAGCGCTTCGGTCCACGGCGGCACCGCGACCGTGCCCGGCTCGCCCGGCGACGCGGCGGCCAAGGCGAGGAGGATCGCGCAGAGCGTCGCGCCGCAGGCCCGTGCACTGCGCAGCTTCCTGCTCGGCTTGAACTCCACCGCGATCAGCACCAGCGTCGTCGCCAGCAGCATGACGGCCACGCCCGGGCCCCAGGTTCCAGCAACGCCGGCCGCCCGGAACAGCCCGGGCGTCGCGAACACGGTGTGGGCGTAGGCCGCGATCAGGGTGAGAAGGCTGAAGCCGGCGAAGGCGGGCAGCGTCTTGCGCGTCGCCGCGCCGGCGGTCGCGCCGGCCATCCCCCAGAACGCGAGCCCGAGCGCGCCGGCCACGAGCGGGATGCCGGCGAGCGCGCCGCCGGCCGCTTCAGCGGGCTCGAGGAAATGGCCCGGCCACCAGAGGCCGCAGCCACCGAGGACGACCGCCGCCACCTTGAGCATCCTGCCGACGCGCGACGAACGCATGCGTGCGGCGGCGAACACCTCGGAGCCCAGCCACAGCAACGCCGCGCTGATCAGCAATGCGGCGAGAAAGGGCAACAGCCGTTGGCTTTCCAGAGAGTGCATGAAAGGGGATGCCGGGCAGCGTCATGGGCGGCGTTCCCACCACGGGCGCACCGGACCTCGTTCATTTCGGTACCTGGTGCGATTCCTTGAGCGCCTTCGCCAGAATTCTTCGTGGTAGGCGAGCGAAGCCCGGTGCGGAGTCCCGAAGCCTCGCTGGCCTGGAGGCGTTGTGCCTCGCCTTGGCCCGCCGGTTGTTGAATACCGCACGGAAATAGGCAGTCCACAACGTAAACGGGCCGCGCGAGCGAACTCGCGCGGCCCGGATGGCGCGACGCGTCGCCGCGTCCGCGTTGCGAGCTATTTCGTGCGGTGGGCGATGACGACGACCGCCGGCAGCACGACGATGGCGCTTTGCGCCGCGTTGGCGGCGACGCCGCGTGCCGCGATGCGATGCGCCTGCGTCTCGGTGGCGAAGGTCAGGGCGGCCGTGGCGAGGACGGCGAAGAGGGCGGCGGAAGCGGTGAGGCGGCTGATCATGGTGGGCTCCTGCGTGGCGTGGCGTCGTGGTGCGATGGAGCGAACTCTAGGAGTCCTGCACGCGCCGCGATAGCGCCTTG
>DAIMIM010000463.1:0-2681 GCA_036722755.1 Caldimonas sp.
CAATGGTCCCCACGTTCACGTGCGGCTTGGTCCGCTCGAATTTGCTCTTTGCCATTTGCTTTGCTCCGAAAAAAGAACGTTGCCCGTGTGCTGTTTAAGGTTTCCTTCTCTCACCTGGATCACGCGCCACGGGCAACGCGTGAGGAAGAAAAGAAGACCGTTCCTTGAGGGGGTCGCCACGCGACCCCGCTATCCTGTCAGTTCACTTTCCGCGCGCCGTGATGATCGCGTCGGCGACGTTCCTCGGCGCCTCGGCGTAGTGCTTGAACTCCATCGTGTAGGTGGCCCGGCCCTGCGACATCGAGCGCAGCGTCGTCGAGTAGCCGAACATCTCCGAGAGCGGCACCTCGGCCTTGATGACCTTGCCGCCACCGGCCATGTCGTCCATGCCCTGGACCATGCCGCGACGTGACGACAGATCGCCCATCACGTTGCCGGCGAAGTCTTCGGGTGTTTCGACCTCGACCGCCATCATCGGTTCCAGGATCACCGGCGAGGCCTTGCGGCAGCCGTCCTTGAAGCCGAACGAGGCAGCCATCTTGAACGCGTTTTCGTTCGAGTCGACCTCGTGGTACGAGCCGAAGGTCAGCGTGACCTTGACGTCGACCACCGGGTAGCCAGCCAGCACGCCCGCAGGCAGCGACTCTTCGACGCCCTTCTTGACCGCAGGGATGAACTCGCGCGGCACGACGCCGCCCTTGATTGCGTCGACGAACTCGAAGCCCTTGCCGGGCTCTTGCGGCTCGACGGTGAAGACGACGTGGCCGTACTGGCCCTTGCCGCCCGACTGGCGCACAAACTTGCCTTCGACGTCGGTGATCTTCTTGCGAATCGTCTCGCGGTAGGCGACCTGCGGCTTGCCGACATTGGCCTCGACGCCGAATTCGCGCTTCATGCGGTCGACGATGATTTCGAGGTGGAGCTCGCCCATGCCGGAGATGATGGTCTGGCCCGATTCCTCGTCGGTCTTGACGCGAAACGACGGGTCTTCCTGGGCCAGGCGGCCGAGGGCGATGCCCATCTTTTCCTGGTCGGCCTTGGTCTTGGGCTCGACGGCCTGCGAGATCACCGGCTCCGGGAAGATCATCTTCTCGAGCGTGATGATGGCCTGTGGATCGCAGAGCGTCTCGCCCGTGGTCACGTCGCGCAGGCCGACACAGGCGGCGATGTCGCCGGCCAGGATCTCCTTGATCTCTTCGCGCTGGTTGGCGTGCATCTGCAGGATCCGGCCGATGCGCTCCTTCTTGCCGCGAATCGGGTTGAAGACGGAGTCGCCCGACTTCAGGATGCCCGAGTAGACGCGCACGAACGTCAGCTGGCCGACGTACGGGTCGGTCATCAGCTTGAACGCCAGGGCCGAGAACTTCTCGTCGTCGGCACGGCGCCGGGTGACCGGCTTGTCGTCGTCGTCTGTACCGGGAACCGGCGGAATGTCGACCGGCGACGGCATGAAGTCGAGCACCGCGTCGAGCATGCGCTGCACGCCCTTGTTCTTGAAGGCGCTGCCGCACAGCATCGGGTGGATCTCGCCGGCGATCGTGCGAATGCGGATGCCCTGCGTGATCTCGTCCTCGGTCAGCTCGCCCGACTCGAGGTATTTGTTCATCAGCTCTTCGTTCGCCTCGGCGGCAGCCTCGACCATCTTCTCGCGCCACTTCAGGGACTCGGCGCGCAACTCGTCAGGGACTTCCTCGTAGCTGAACTTCATGCCCTGGGACGCCTCGTCCCAGTAGATCGCCTTCATCTTGACGAGGTCGACCACGCCCTTGAAGTTGTCTTCGGCGCCGATCGGCAGCGTGATCACGACCGGATTGGCCTTCAGGCGATCGATCATCATCTGGCGCACGCGCAGGAAGTCGGCGCCGACGCGGTCCATCTTGTTGACGAACGCGAGACGCGGCACCTTGTACTTGTTGGCCTGGCGCCAGACGGTTTCCGACTGCGGCTGCACGCCGCCGACCGAGTCGTAGACCATGACCGCGCCGTCGAGCACGCGCATGCTGCGCTCGACCTCGATCGTGAAGTCGACGTGGCCCGGCGTGTCGATGATGTTGATGCGGTGCTCGGGATGGGAAAAGTCCATTCCCTTCCAGAAGCACGTCGTCGCCGCCGAGGTGATCGTGATGCCGCGCTCCTGCTCCTGCTCCATCCAGTCCATCGTCGCCGCGCCGTCGTGCACTTCACCGATCTTGTGATTGACGCCCGTGTAGAACAGGATGCGCTCGGTCGTCGTCGTCTTGCCGGCGTCGATGTGGGCCGAGATACCGATGTTCCGGTAGCGCTCGATGGGGGTCTTGCGGGACATGGAAAGCTCCAAATGCGTCCCGCCCGTGTCGGGCCGCCGCGGATCGCGCGGCCCGATGACGAGCGGGCTGTAGAGAGATGCGCTCTAGATGAGGCTCAGAAGCGGAAATGCGAGAAGGCCTTGTTGGCCTCTGCCATGCGGTGCACTTCATCGCGCTTCTTCATGGCGCCGCCGCGGCCTTCGACAGCCTCGAGCAGCTCGTTGGCGAGCCGCTGCGCCATCGACTTCTCGCCGCGCTTCCTCGCCGATTCCTTCAGCCAGCGCATCGCCAGGGCGACCCGGCGCACCGGGCGCACTTCGACCGGCACCTGGTAGTTGGCGCCGCCGACGCGGCGCGACTTCACTTCGACCATCGGCTTGATGTTGTTCAAGGCGA
>DAIMIM010000464.1:0-2666 GCA_036722755.1 Caldimonas sp.
TTCTTAAGCAGCCTGTCGCCGAAGCGTCGATCAACGGCGATCCGTTAACACTACCCGTTCCGGTGAATAGGGACCAAGTCTGACAGGCTGCTAGCCGCAGCCCCGGCGCGCTGGTAAAATCGCGCCTTCGCTCGGAGAGGTGCCAGAGTGGTTGAACGGGCCGGTCTCGGCGCACGCGACACCCTCCGCCTCGAAGCGGGCCTCTGTCTCTACGGCCATGACATCGACACCGGCACCACGCCGGTCGAAGCCGCGCTCACCTGGGCGATCCAGAAGGTCCGTCGCGCCGCCGGCGCGCGTGCCGGCGGCTACCCGGGCGCGGCCGTCATCGATCGCCAGCTCGCCGAAGGCGCAGCGAGAAAACGCGTCGGCCTGGTCGGCCTCGAGCGCATGCCGGTGCGCGAAGGCGCCCAGCTCGTCGACGACGCCGGCGCGTCGATCGGCCGCGTCACCAGCGGAACGATCGGCCCGACGGTCGGCCAGCCGATCGCGCTGGCCTATGTCGATGCGGCGCACGCCGCAATCGGCACGTCGATCGGCGCGGAGGTGCGCGGCAAGCGCCAGCCGATGCGCGTCGCGACGATGCCGTTCGCGCCGCACCGCTATTTCCGCGGCTGAGCCGCCACCGTTTCGATTTTCACCCGACCTCTCACGGAGCGACCGATGACCGTCAAGTACACCAACGACCACGAATGGATCGACACCAGCAACGGCGCGGCCGCGACCGTCGGCATCACGGTGCATGCCCAGGACGCCCTCGGCGACGTCGTCTTCGTCGATCTGCCTGCCGTCGGCAAGAGCTTCAAGAAGGGCGATGTCGCCGGCGTGGTCGAGTCGGTCAAGGCCGCGGCCGACCTCTACATGCCGGTCGGCGGCGAGATCGTCGAGGTCAACGAAGCCTTGCGCGCCGACCCCTCGCTCGCCAACAGCGACCCGCTTGCATCGGGCTGGTTCTTCAGGGTCAAGTTGTCCGACCCCGCCGAGACCGGCGCCCTGCTCGACCAGGCCGCCTACGACGCGCTGGTCAAGAACGCGTGACCCACGTCATTGCGACCACCTGAAGCCCCTCTTGATCCGGGAAGTTTCGATGCTGATGTCCGCCCACAAGCCACTCGCCGACCTCGAGAACGCCTCCGAGTTCGTCGCCCGCCATGTCGGCATCGACGCCGCCGCCGAAGCGCACATGCTTTCGGTCATCGGCGCCGCGTCGCGCCGGGCGCTGGTCGAGGCGATCGTTCCGGCGTCGATCGCCCGGACCGCCCCGATGCGCCTTCCAGCGTCGCTCGGCGAGGCTGCGGCGCTTGCCGAATTGCGCGCCATCGCTGCGCAGAACCGCGTCCTGAAGAGCTTCATCGGCCAGGGTTACCACGGCACGCACACGCCCGGCGTCATCCTGCGCAACGTGCTCGAAAGCCCCGCCTGGTACACCGCCTACACACCCTACCAGGCCGAGATCTCGCAGGGCCGACTCGAGGCGCTGGTGAACTTCCAGACGATGGTCTGCGAGCTCACCGGCATGGCGATCGCCGGCTCGTCGATGCTCGACGAAGCCACCGCCGCGGCCGAGGCGATGACGCTGGCCCTGCGCATCGGCGCCGCGGCGGGCGCGCGCGCGACGACCTTCTTCGTCGCCGACGACGTTCTGCCGCAAACGCTCGAGGTCGTGCAAACGCGCGCCGCACCGCTCGGCATCACGGTCGTGACCGGCCCGGCCGCAACCGCCGGCGAGGCCGACGCATTCGCCGTGCTGCTGCAATACCCCGGCGTCGACGGCAGCATCCGCGACCTGAGGCCGATCATCGAGGCGGTGCATGCCAAGGGCGGCGTCGCCATCGTCGCTGCCGATCTGCTGGCGCTCACCTTGCTCGTGCCACCCGGCGAGCTCGGCGCCGACATCTGCGTCGGCAACACGCAGCGATTCGGCATGCCGATGGGCAACGGCGGACCGCACGCCGCCTTCCTCGCCACCAAGGATGCGTTCAAGCGCTCGATGCCGGGCCGCCTCGTCGGCGTCAGCATCGACGTCCACGGCCAGCCCGCCTACCGGCTCGCGCTGCAGACCCGGGAGCAGCACATCCGGCGCGAAAAGGCGACCAGCAACATCTGCACGGCGCAGGTGCTGCCTGCCGTCGTTGCCAGCATGTTCGCCGTCTACCACGGGCCCGCCGGTCTGACGCGGATCGCGCGGCGCGTTGCGAGCTACACCGCGGTGCTGGCGCACGGCCTTGCATCGATGGGGCTCGAGCGGCACGACGCACACGCCTTCGATACGATTGTGGTGAGCACCGGCGCGAGGACCGATGCGGTCGTCGCAGCAGCGGCGCAGGCCGGCATCAACCTGCGCCGCGCCTCGGCGACGAGCGTCGGCATCAGCCTCGACGAGACGGCGACGCGCGCCGACATCGAGACGATCTGGGCCGCATTGGCCTCGGCGGGTTTCGGCACCGTGCCGAAGGACGCCTGGTCGAAGGCGGAAAAAGGCGTCGCCTCGCTCATCCCCGACGACCTGCAGCGCAGCAGCGCCTTCCTGACGCACCCGACCTTTCACCGTCACCGGTCCGAGACGGCGATGCTGCGCTACCTGCGCCAGCTCGCCGACAAGGACCTCGCCCTCGACCGCTCGATGATCCCGCTCGGCTCGTGCACGATGAAGCTGAACGCGACGA
>DAIMIM010000465.1:0-2661 GCA_036722755.1 Caldimonas sp.
AAGCGCGACAATGTATATTATGTTAACTAATGCGAGCGATGCCCAGCCGCTAGAACGCTGAACGCAATCGTCGTGACGCCGTCCGAGCTCGTGGCCGCGACGCCGCCCCCGTGCATGTTCGCCACCGCCTTCACGATCGCAAGCCCCAGCCCGTGCCCATGGTGCTCGCCGGCGTCGTGACGCGAGGCGTCGACCCTGTAGAAACGATCGAACAGCCGCGGCAGGTGCATGTCGGCGATGGTCGAGCCCGGGTTCGACACCCGGATCCAGATGACTCCGGCCTGACGCACGACGTTGACCACCAGCCGCACCCCGGGCGCCGAATGCTCGATCGCGTTCTGCAGCAGGTTGGACAAGGCCCGCCGAAACAGCGCGACGTTCATTGTCGCCTTCGCCTGCAGCTCCCCTTCGACGCCGACGGTGGTTCCCGTCTCGTCGAGGAGCGGCGCGAAGAACTCGATCGTCATCTCGACCTCCTGGGCGACGCAGGCCTCGGTCAGGCCGGTCGCGGCTTCGCCCTGGTCGGCGCGGGCAAGAAAGAGCATGTCGTTGATGATCGAGCGCAGCCGCTCGAGCTCTTCGAGGTTCGACTGCAGGGCCTCCTGGAACTCGGGCGCGCTTCGCGGGCGAGACAGTGCGACCTGTGTGCCGCCGATGAGGTTGGTGAGCGGCGTTCGCAGCTCGTGCGCGACGTCGGCGTTGAAGCCTTCGAGTTGCTGGTACGCGTCTTCGAGGCGTCCGAGCGCTCCGTTGAACGCCACGGCCAGGTCCGAGAGCTCGACCGGCAGCTTCTCGAGCTGCAGGCGCTGTGACAGCGTCTTCGGCCGCATTGCCTGAGCCTCTGCCGACAGCTGCTGCAAGGGCTGCAGGCCGATCCGTGCGATCCAGTAGCCGAGCAGCATCACCAGCAACATGGCGGTCAGCGACAGCAGCGTGAGCGCGACCAGGAACGCGCGCAGCGTGTGCGCGAACGGCGCGACGTCGACGCCGACGATCAGCCGCACCGCCGGCCGCTCGTCGAGCGGCCCGATCCGCTGCGACAGGGTCCGCATCGCCTCCTCTTGCGGAGGCAGCGAGATCGTGCCGCGGCCGTCGGGCTCCTGGCTGATGCGTTCGATCTGGTCGAGCCCCTTGCCGTACTGGAAGCGCGGATCGTCGCTCAGCACCCAGAAGCGCACTCTTCCGTCGCTGGGCGTCAGCGTGTCCATCTTGGCCTGGACGCGCGGCCATCGATCGGCCGTGCCGACCCGCTCGATCGAGTAGCGCAGGTTCTGCAGGTTGGTGTTGAGGTCTTCGTCCTGGTGCCTCGTGAGCTCGCGCTCCAGCACGCCGTAGAGCGCCGCACCGATCAGCGAGAACGTGGCCAGCGCCGCCACGGCGAACATGATCACGAGCCGGCTGGCGATCGAGCCCTTCAAGCCGATACCTCTTCGTCGCGCAGCTCCATCACGTAGCCCATGCCGCGAATCGTGTGCAGCAGCTTCGGCGCGAACGAGGCGTCGATCTTGGCGCGCAGCCTCTTGATTGCCACCTCGACGACGTTGGTGTTGCTGTCGAAGTTCATGTCCCAAACCAGCTCGGCGATCGCCGTCTTGGACAGGATCTCGCCTTGGCGGCGCGCCAGCACGGCGAGCAGCGCGAACTCCTTGGCGGTCAGCTCGATCCGCGCATTGCCACGCCAGGCCTTGCGCGCGATCAGGTCGATCTGCAGGTTGGCGATCTTCAGCTGGACCGGCTCCTGGCTGCGGCCGCGCCGCGCCAGCGCCTGCAATCGGGCCAGCAGCTCGAGGAAGGAAAAGGGCTTGACCAGATAGTCGTCGGCGCCGTCCTGCAGGCCGCGCACCCGATCCTCGACGCGGTCACGGGCAGTCAGCATGATCACCGGGGTCTGCTTGGCCAGTCGCAACTCGCGCAGCAGCGAGAAACCGTCGAGCCCCGGCAGCATCGCATCGAGCACGATGACGTCGTAGTCGTGCGTCAGCGCGAAGTGCAGGCCGTCGACGCCGTTGTGGGCGACATCGACGGCGCAGCCCTGCTCCGACAAGCCCTTTTGCAGGTACTCGGCGGTCTTCGGCTCGTCTTCGACGATCAACAGCTTCATCGTTGGCGGAGAGTCATGTCGTGCATTGCGGTCGGCGTCATCGATGCACGGTGCTCAGCCGGCGTCTGCGACCGCTGGCCCGGCAGCACCCGCGTTTGCCGCTTTCCTGGCGCGGCGCGCATCCTTGCGCCTGACGTACCAGTAGTGGGCCCGGTCGAGGTAGAGATAGACCACCGGCGTCGTGAACAGCGTCAGCGCCTGCGACAGGATCAGGCCGCCGACCATCGCGTAACCGAGCGGCCGGCGCAGCTCGGAGCCCGCGCCGTGGCCGAGCATCAGCGGCAGCCCGCTCAGCAGCGCGCACATCGTCGTCATCATGATCGGGCGAAAGCGCAGCAGGCAGGCCTGGTAGATCGCCTCCTCGGGCTTCATACCCTGGTCGCGCTCGGCAGTGAGGGCGAAGTCGACCATCATGATGCCGTTCTTCTTGACGATGCCGATCAAGAGGATGATGCCGATCAAGGCGATCACCGTGAGGTCGTAGCCCCCCGCCATCAGGATCAGTAGCGCGCCGACGCCGGCCGACGGCAGCGTCGAGAGAATCGTCAGCGGGTGGATGT
>DAIMIM010000466.1:0-2648 GCA_036722755.1 Caldimonas sp.
GGGCCGAGATCGCCAACGAGCTCGGCTTCAAATCGGCCAACGCCGCCGAGGAGCATCTGCAGGCGCTTGCGCGCAAGGGCGTCATCGAGCTGATCGGCGGCACGTCGCGCGGCATTCGTCTGCAGTCTGACACACTGCGCGCCCTTCACCAGGCGCGCGGCAAGCAGTTCTCGCTGCCCTTGCCGAGCCTCGCGCAACTGTCGCTGCCGCTGATCGGCCGGGTCGCTGCAGGCAGCCCCATCCTCGCCCAGGAGCACATCGATCGCACCTTTCTCATGGAGGCGAGCATGTTCGCGCGCCGGCCCGACTACCTCCTCAAGGTGCGCGGCATGAGCATGAAAGACGCCGGCATCATGGACGGCGACCTGCTCGCCGTGCAGAAGGCCAGCGAAGCGAAGAACGGGCAGATCGTCGTCGCCCGGCTCGGCGACGAGGTCACCGTCAAGCGCTTCAAGCGCAGCCGCGGCGTCATCGAGCTGCATCCTGAAAACGACGCGTTCGAGCCGATCGTCGTCGGCCCGGAAGACAGCTTCGAAATCGAAGGTCTCGCGGTCGGCCTCATCCGCAACAACATGCTGATGTAGCGCGCGCCTCGGAGGACATCGCCATGGTCATCAAGTCACCCAAGGCGGCCAGCCCCGCCGAATGCGCGCGGCTCGAGCAGCTGCCCAACATCGGCCCGGCCATCGCCGCCGACTTGCGCTCGATCGGCATCGAGCGCCCCTGCGACCTCAGCGACAAGGACGCCTACAAGCTCTACCGGTCGCTTTGCGAGAAGACCGGTCAACGCCACGACCCTTGCGTGCTCGACACCTTCATGGCCGCCACCGACTTCATGCGCGGCGCGCCGGCGGCGCCGTGGTGGGCATACACAGCGGAGCGAAAGGCAACCTTCGGGTCGCTCTAACGCGGCGTCTGGCTTGAGGTCCGGGTTGGCGTCTCGCGCCGGGTCCATGGCCCTGGCGCCGCCACGCGCCTCGGGGCCGAAACTGGGCGGCGAGAGCCGCTCTTTTCCCGGCTTCGTCCTCGCCTGCGATGAGAACAATGGGCGCATCGGCAGCGTGCCGATCCGATTGTCGTCATGCCCCTGCCCCGGTTGCGCATTCTCCTCAGCTCGTTCATGCCCTCGGCCCACGAGAGCACAAGCGCGCGGCGCGTCGAGAGCTGTCCGCCGCTGTCGCATCCGAGCCGTGCCCGTTGGGCCTCGCGTTTCGGCCGCAAGGACATACTGCCCACCGCCCGGCTCGAATTCGCCGATGCGCTCTTCGACGTTCGCAGCCCCGCTGCCTACGATCTGCTCTCGCGCATCGCCGTCACGCGCTCCCTGCACGAGCTCTGGCACTTCCGCGAAGAGGTGTTCAGCCTGGTGTCGCGCCGACACACGCAAGTCGAGGCGCTGCGCCGGCTGGCGACGCTGAACCGTCACTTCCTGCGCGGCAGCCGACGCTCGACGCTGACGACCTTCGAAGCCGGTCGTGTCTGAGCAAGGCCGGCCGGATGCGCCAAGGCGGGCGATCCTGGCCCGACGCGCTCAGGCGCCGAGATAGTCGCTCTTGCCGATTTCGACGCCGTTGTGACGCAGCAGTGCGTACGTGGTGGTCACGTGGAAGAAGAAGTTCGGCAGCACGGCGTGCTTGAGATAGACCTCGCCGGTCATCGTCACCGGCCCGCTGGCGCGCTTGATCGTGATCTCCTTGGCGTCGCTGCCGTCGATCGCATCGGCGGGCACCGACTTCACGTAGTCGATCGTCTTTTTCACGCGCTCGCGCAACTCGGCCAGCGTCTTCTCGTCGTCTTCGAATTTCGGCGCCTCGGTGCCCGAGAGACGCGAGACGCAGAACTTCGCCGCATCGCAGGCGATCTGGATCTGCTTGGGGAAAGCCAGCATGTCGGGCGCCAGGCGCGACTGCAGATAGACCTCGGTCTCGAACTTCTTCTCGGCCGCATGCGCCTCCGCCTTGTCGAGCCAGGTGACGAGATTGCCGAGCATGCGAACGAAAATGGGCACGCTGGCCGAGTGCATCGAGATCGACATGTGTATTCCTTGGTGTGACGAGCGGGCGATGCTACTCGCGGTGCCGATGGCGTGCACAATCGGCCGGCGGCCCTTCCAGGCCCACCCTGTCACCGGTCCGGCCCCGTGAACATCATCATCCTCGACGACTACCAGGATGCCGTGCGCAAGCTCAAATGCGCATCGCTCCTCGAGCATCTCAACGCCAAGGTCTTCACCAACACGGTCAAGGGAATCGGCCAGCTTTCGGTGCGTCTGCGCGATGCCGAAGTGCTGGTGCTGATCCGCGAGCGCACGCAGTTTCCGAAGCAGCTGCTCGACAAGCTCCCCAAGCTCAAGCTCATCTCGCAGACCGGCAAGATCGGTTCGCACATCGACATCGAGAGCTGCACGCGTCTGGGCATCGCCGTCGCCGAAGGCGTCGGCTCGCCGGTCGCGCCGGCCGAGCTCACCTGGGCGCTGATCATGGCCGCCATGCGCCGGCTGCCGCAGTACATCGGCAACCTGAAGCATGGCGCGTGGCAGCAGTCGGGCCTCAAGGCGGCGTCGATGCCGCCGAACTTCGGCATCGGCATGGTGCTCAAGGGCAAGACGCTCGGCATCTGGGGCTTCGGCAAGATCGGCCAGCTCGTCG
>DAIMIM010000467.1:0-2637 GCA_036722755.1 Caldimonas sp.
AGGCGCGGCGCGTTCACTGGAGCGCGGTCGCCGCGTCGGCGAGCGAGCAATGCGGGCGGGTTCGCATTCCGCGCGTCGGCGCGCCGATCAAGCTCGCCGCGTGGTTGCGTGGCCTAGGCCCGGTGGATGCTGCAACTCCCGTCGATTCAGGACACGTCGACGACGGCGCCGGCGCCGGGCCAGCGGAGGCACGAGGCGGGCGATACGTGCTCAGCTTCGACCCCTCGGCCGCGTTGCCGAGCGTCTCGTTTGCGAATCGCGTGGTGGCGACCTCGCCGCCATGCGTGATCCTGAGCGGTCCCGAAGGCGGCCTCGCACCGGCCGAAGAAGCCAGTGCCGTCGCGGCCGGGTTCGTGCGCGTCTCGCTCGGGCCACGCGTGCTGCGTGCCGATACGGCGCCGCTCGCGTTGCTCGCGTGGCTGGGTCTCGCTAACGCGGCGGGCTAGTCGTCTCGCTCCTCGGCTCGCGTCGCGCCGAGCCGGCGACCAGGTCGAAGCGAAACAGCCGACATTCGATCGGCCCGTTCCACATCGGCACGCGACGCGATTCCTTCAGGCGCATCGCGCTCGGCAGCCGCATGTCGGGGCTGAGGATCCAGGCGGTCCAGCCGGCAGGGTGGCCGGTGTAGGCCCGCTTCCAGTGCGCGGCGAGACGGCTGAAGAAATCGCTCGGCGTCGACCTGTCCTCGGCCGACTCGCGCGACGCGCCGCGTGCCGATTTGCCTGCGACCTCGATGCGTTCGCCGTACGGCGGGTTCATCAGCAGGGTGCCCGGCAGCTCGGCGGCCAGCGCCGGCGGTGGTCGCTCGAGCGCATCGCCGCCGTTGAAGACGATCGCGTGGGCGACGCCGGCGCGCTCGGCATTGCGACGCGCGAAGTCGATCATGCGAAATGAAATGTCGCTCGCGAAGATGGGCACCTGCGGTGCGTGCACGCGCGCCTTCGCGTGGCTGCGCAGCCGCTGCAGCTCGGCGCGCGCGTCGGCGCCGCAAAAGGGCAGGAGCTTCTCGAAGCCGAAGCGTCGGAGCGCGCCCGGGGCGATACCGCAGGCGATCTGCGCTGCCTCGATGGCGATCGTTCCCGAGCCGCAGCACGGGTCGTGCAGGGCGCCGCCCGTCTCGGCGCTGCCGCGCCAGCCCGCGGCGGCGAGCATGGCCGCGGCGAGCGTTTCCTTCAGCGGCGCGTCGCCGGTGTCGGCGCGCCAGCCGCGCTTGAACAGCGGCTCGCCGGAGCTGTCGACATAGACCGACGCCCGCTCCGGGCCGACGTGCAGCATGAGCGGCAGATCGGGGTGCCCCGTGTCGACGCTCGGCCGCTCGCCGCTCGCCTCGCGCATCCGGTCGCAGACGGCGTCCTTGACCCGGAGCGCCGCGAAGTTGAGGCTGCGCAGCGGGCTCTTCTGCGCCGTCGTGTCGACGCGCAAGGTCTGCTGCGGCGTGATCCAGTCGCCCCAATCGACGCTGCGCGCGAGCGCGTAGAGATCGTCCTCGTTGCGGTACTCGCCCTCGGCCACTTCGATCAGCACGCGTTGCGCGAGACGGCACTCGAGATTGAGCAGCATCACGTCGCGCGGCTCGCCGTCGAGCGAGACGCCGCCGCGCTGCGCTTGCACGCGCACCTGCGGCAGGAGGGCGCGAACCTCCGCGTCGAGGAACGCCTCGACGCCGGCGGCGCACGGCAGGAAGAGCGGCAAAGGCATGCCTGAAAGGTCCGGCCGACGCTGCTACATGGCCTTGCGCAGCTGCGCCGGAGCGATCTTCAGCGCTTCGCGGTACTTGGCGACAGTGCGCCTGGCGACGTGGATGCCCTGCTCGTCGAGCATCTGCGAGATCTGGCTGTCGGAGAGCGGCTTGAGCACATCCTCGGCGGCGACGATCTGGCGGATGAGCGCCCGCACGGCGGTGCTCGAGGCATTGCCGCCGGCTTCGGTCGCCAGCGACGAGCCGAAGAAGTACTTGAGCTCGAAGGTGCCGAACGGCGTCGCCATGTACTTGGCGGTGGTCACGCGCGAGATCGTCGATTCGTGCAGGCCGAGCTCGTCGGCGATCTCGCGCAGCACCAGCGGCTTCATGGCGATGGCGCCGTGAGTGAAGAAGCTCCGCTGCCGTTCGACGATCGCCTGCGAGACGCGCTGGATGGTGTCGAAGCGCTGCAGGATGTTCTTCACGAACCAGCGCGCTTCCTGCAGCCGCGCGTTGAGCCCGGCCGCCGCGCCGTTGAGATTGGCGGCGCTGCGGCTGCCCGGGCCGCGCTGCTGGCGGATCGCGTTGGCATAGAGATCGTTGATGCGCAGCTTGGGCATCACGTCGGGATTGAGCACCACCTTCCAGCCGCGGCCTGACTTCTGCACGACCACGTCGGGCACGACGATGTTGGCCTCGGCCCGTGCGAACGGGCGCGCCGGCTTCGGCTCGAGGGCGACGATCAGTGCGTGCGCCTCGCGCAGCAAGTGCTCGTCGGCGCCGGTCACGGCCATCAGCTTTTTCATGTCCCGCCGGGCAAGCAGCGGCAGGTGGTTCTTGCAGACGATGATGGCGATCGCCTGCGCCTCGCCGCGCGGCCTGGTGCGCAGCTGCAGGGTCAGGCAGTCGCCCAGGTCGCGTGCGCCGACGCCGGTCGGCTCCATGCTCTGCAGATA
>DAIMIM010000468.1:0-2609 GCA_036722755.1 Caldimonas sp.
CCGAGTGCGGCTCGTTGTCGATCAGGCTCATCTCGCCGACGTAGTCGCCCGACTGCAGCACGGCGAGGATGACTTCGCGGCCGCGCGCGTCGGCCGTCAGCACGCGGGCGCGACCGGTCAGCAGGATGAAGAGTGCGTTCGATTTCTTGTTGTGCTCGACGACGATCTCGCCCCGCCGAAAGCGCCGCTTGACGACGCTGTCTGCGATGCCCTGCGCCTGCTCGTTCGTCAGGAGCGAGAACAGCGGCACGCGCCGAATGAGATCGAGATTCGAGAGCATTGCCATCGCAATTTGCCTTTCCTTGATTCACCTGCCAGCCGCCGCGTCAGCCACGTCGTGACAACTTCACGCGGGCCGGGGCCTGCCTATTGTCACTCCGGCTATTGTCGCCATAACGCCGCTTGACGCCAGATGGATGCAACCCCAACTGCCGGCATGAGCGAAACAGGCATTCGATCTAGACTGCGCGGCGCCAGCCTTCTCTCAAGCCTCTGTCATCCATGACCTCGACTTCGCAGCATGCCCGCGTCCTCATCCTCGGCTCCGGGCCGGCCGGCTACACCGCCGCCATCTACGCGGCGCGCGCCAACCTGAAGCCGGTGCTCGTCACCGGCATCGCCCAGGGCGGCCAGCTGATGACGACGACCGACGTCGACAACTGGCCGGCCGACACCGACGGCGTGATGGGGCCCGACCTGATGCAGCGCTTCCTCAAGCATGCGGAGCGCTTCGACACGAGGATCGTGTTCGACCACATCGACGAGGTCGATCTCGGCAAGCGCCCGTTCACACTGCGCGGCGACTCCGGCGAATACACCGCCGACACGCTCATCATCGCCACCGGCGCCTCGGCCAAGTACCTCGGTCTGCCGTCCGAACAGACCTTCATGGGCCGCGGCGTCAGCGGCTGCGCCACCTGCGACGGGTTCTTCTACCGTGACCAGGAGGTCTGCGTCGTCGGCGGCGGCAACACCGCGGTCGAGGAAGCCCTCTACCTCTCGAACATCGCCTCGAAGGTGCACCTCGTGCACCGCCGCGACAAGTTCCGCGCCGAGGCCATCCTGGTCGACAAGGTGATGGCCAAGGTCGGCGACGGCAAGATGCAGCTGCATCTGTGGTCGACGCTCGACGAGGTGCTCGGCAACGCCTCGGGCGTCACCGGCGTGCGGCTGCGCAGCACCAAGAACGATTCGACCTCGGAGCTCGCGCTGACCGGCTGCTTCATCGCCATCGGCCACCAGCCGAACACCGACATCTTCAAGGGCCAACTCGAGATGCGCGACGGCTACATCCTCTCGAAAAGCGGCCTCGACGGCTTCGCGACGATGACCAGCGTCCCTGGCGTCTTCGCCGCCGGCGACGTGCAGGACCACGTCTACCGGCAGGCCGTCACCAGCGCGGGAACGGGCTGTATGGCGGCGCTCGACGCGCAGCGATTCCTCGAGCAGGCCTGACTGTTCTATAATTGCGGGCTTTGCCGGCGGAGCGCGAACCCGCGTGCCGCGAGGCATGGCCGGGCACCGAGCCTGTCCAGCAAACCAATCAGTCACGGAGAAGCGTCATGGCACGCGTCTGTCAGGTCACGGGCAAGCGCCCGATGGTGGGAAACAACGTCTCCCACGCGAACAACAAAACGAAGCGCCGCTTCCTGCCGAACCTGCACTACCGCCGGTTCTGGGTCGAGGGCGAGAATCGCTGGGTGCGCCTGCGCATCAGCAATTCGGGCCTGCGCATGATCGACAAGGTGGGCATCGAGCAGGTCGTCGCCGACCTGCGCGCCCGCGGCGAAATCTAAAGGAGAGCGACCATGGCCAAAGGTGGACGCGAAAAGATCAAGCTCGAATCGAGCGCCGGGACCGGTCACTTCTACACGACCGACAAGAACAAGAAGACGACGCCGGAAAAGCTCGAGATCATGAAATTCGATCCCAAAGCACGCAAGCACGTGATCTACAAGGAAACGAAGCTGAAATGACGCTTCGCTGATCTCAGCGGGTTCGCTGCGCGAACCCTTCAAGGTCAGCCAAATGCAAAACGGGTCGCTTGCGCGACCCGTTCTTGTTTGGATCCGGACCGCGCTGCGATCCCTTTCGCTTCGCTCAAGCGTGGACAGCCCTGAGGCGGAGCGCGAACTCCTGCAGCGAGGCGATGCCGCTCTCTTCGGCCTTGTGCAGCCAGGCTTGCAGGTCGGCGACGAGCTGCTGCGACGAGACGTTGGTGCGCGTCCACAGCATGCGCAACTCCTCGCGCATGGCCACGAGCTTGGCGAGGTACGGGCTCAGCGCGACAGCCTCGGCCACCTGGCCCTTGAGCGCCGGGGGAATCTTGTCGGCATCGCGGTGCAGCCAGCGGCGCGCCAGGCGCATGTTGGCGAGCTTGGCGGTGCTGCCCGCGCCCTCGCTCTTCAGCCGCGCGATCTCCGCGCGGCTGGCACGGCGCAGGCCACGCGCGTAATTGGCCATCACCTCGTAGCGGTTGGCGATGATCGCCTCGAGCGTCTTGTCGTCGGCGACCGGCCTGACGGAGCCGAGTTTCATCTGCGGCGCAGTCTTCCGCACGGTCGCCAGGCCGAGCATCTCGAGGCCGCGGATATAGGCCCAGCCGATGT
>DAIMIM010000469.1:0-2604 GCA_036722755.1 Caldimonas sp.
GCATGCGCGAGATGACCAAGCGCCGAATGATGGCGGCGGTGCCGAAGGCCGACCTGGTCGTCATGAATCCGACCCACTACGCCGTCGCCTTGAAGTACGACGACAAGACGATGGCCGCGCCGCGCGTCGTCGCCAAGGGCGCCGACCTGATCGCCCTGCGCATCCGCGATCTCGCCAAGGACAACCAGGTGCCCGTGCTCGAGGCGCCGATGCTGGCGCGGGCGCTCTATGCCCATGCGGAGCTGGACCGCGAGATTCCAGCCCGCCTCTTCGGTGCCGTGGCGCAGGTGCTGGCCTACGTCTACCAGCTGCGCTCGGCCCTGGCCGGGAAGGCGTCGATGCCTGGCGCGCTGCCGGCGCTCGACGTGCCGCCCGAGCTCGATCCGCATTTCGCCTGATCGCTGAAGACCCGCGCCCCGGAGCCACGACGTGAACGAATTGATGCTGCAGATGCAGGCCAGGCTCGGCCCGAACGCCAAGGCGATCAAGGCCCTGATGGCGCCGCTCGTCGTCGTGATGATCCTGGCGATGATGGTGCTGCCGCTGCCGCCCTTCGCCCTCGACCTGCTGTTCACCTTCAACATCGCGATGGCGCTGATGGTGATGATGGTCGCCGCCTACATGGTGCGGCCGCTCGACTTCGCCGCGTTCCCGGCCGTGATCCTGCTGACGACGCTGCTGCGCCTGTCGCTCAACGTCGCCTCGACCCGGGTCGTCCTGCTGCAGGGCCACACTGGCGCCGCGGCGGCCGGCCACGTGATCGAGTCGTTCGGCCACTTCCTGATCGGCGGCAACTTCGCGGTCGGCCTGATCGTCTTCGCCATCCTCGTCGTCATCAACTTCGTCGTCGTCACCAAGGGCGCGGAGCGGATCGCCGAGGTCGGCGCCCGCTTCACGCTCGACGCGATGCCCGGCAAGCAGATGGCGATCGACGCCGACATGAACGCCGGCCTGATCGACCAGAACGAGGCCAAGCGGCGCCGCGCCGAAGTGGGCGACGAGGCGGAATTCTTCGGCTCGATGGACGGGGCTTCGAAGTACGTGCGCGGCGACGCGATGGCCGGCCTGCTCATCCTCTTCATCAACATCATCGGCGGCTTCATCATCGGCGTCGCCCAGCACGATCTCACGGCGTCGCAGGCGGCCGACAGCTACATCCTGCTCGCCGTCGGCGACGCGCTGGTGGCGCAGATCCCGGCCTTGCTGATCTCGGTCGCGGCGGCGATGGTCGTGTCGCGCGTCGGCAAGGACCAGGACGTCGGCAGCCAGATCACCAAGCAGGTCTTCTCCTCGCCGCGCTCGCTCGCCATCGTCGCCGGCGTGCTCGCCGTGCTCGGCTCGATTCCCGGCATGCCGCACGTCGTCTTCCTGCTGCTCGCCGCCGGGCTCGGCTATGGCGCCTACACGCTGCACGGCCGGCAGGAGCTGGCCAAGAACACGCCGAAGCCGTCGCCGGCGCCGCCCGAAGCCAATGCCGAAGCGAGCTGGGACGACCTGCAGCCGGTCGACACGCTCGGCCTCGAGGTCGGCTACCGGCTGATCGCGCTGGTCGACAAGGCACGCCAGGGCGATCTGCTGGCCCGCATCAAGGGCGTGCGCCGCAAGTTCGCGCAGGACGTCGGCTTCCTGCCGCCGCCGGTGCACATCCGCGACAACCTCGAGCTCAAACCGAGCGCCTATCGCCTCACGCTGCGCGGCGCGATCGTCGGCGAGGGCGAGGCCTATCCGGGCATGTGGCTGGCCATCAACCCCGGCGGCGCCGGAACCAGTGCCGCGCCACTGATCGGCACCACGACCACCGACCCGGCCTTCGGCCTGCCCGCGACCTGGATCGAGGAGCGCCAGCGCGAGCAGGCGCAGATGGCCGGATTTACGGTCGTTGATTGCGCGACCGTCATCGCCACCCACCTTTCACACTTGATGCAGCTGCACGCCGCGCGCCTGCTCGGCCGCGTCGAGACGCAGCAACTCGTGGAGCACGTCACCAAGCTGGCGCCCAAACTCATGGAAGACGTCGTCCCGAAGATGGTCGGCATCGCCGCCCTGCAGAAGGTGCTGCAGCTTCTCCTCGAAGAGGGCGTGCACATCCGCGACATGCGCTCGATCGTCGAGTGCCTGGCCGAATACGCCGCCACCATCACCGATCCGGCCGAGCTGGCCCGCCGCATCCGCGTCCACCTCGCACCTTCGATCGTCCAGCAGATCTACGGGCCGACCAAGGAGCTCGAGGTCATCGCGCTCGAGCCCGAGCTCGAGCGGATGGTCACGCAGGCGCTCAACTCGCCGCACGGCGCCGCGCTCGACCCGGGCATCGCCGACACGCTGACGCGCCGCGCCGTCGATTCCGCCAAGCGCCAGGAAGACCTCGGCCACCCGGCCTGCCTGCTGGTGCCCGATCTCATCCGCGCGCCGATGGCTCGCCTCCTCAAGCGCGCCGCGCCGCGATTGAAGGTGCTCTCGCACAGCGAAATTCCTGAGACCCATTCCATCCGTATCGGCTCGATCATCGGAGCAGCAGCATGAACGTCAAACGTTTCACCGCGCGCACATCGCGCGAAGCCCTTCGCCAGGTTCGCGAGGCGCTCGGCGTCGACGCCGTCGTGC
>DAIMIM010000470.1:0-2602 GCA_036722755.1 Caldimonas sp.
GATCCGCAGGTGAAGATGATCGAGCTCAAGCTCTCGCAAGGCGCCAAGCCGGGCCACGGCGGCGTGCTGCCGGGACCGAAGGTCACGCTCGAAATCGCCGAGGCGCGCGGCGTGCAGCCCTGGGTCGATTGCGTTTCGCCGGCATCGCACAGCGCCTTCAGGACGCCGATCGAGATGATGCATTTCATCGAGCGCCTGCGCACCCTGTCGGGCGGCAAGCCGACCGGCTTCAAGCTCTGCATCGGCCATCCATGGGAATGGTTCGGCATCGCCAAGGCCATGCACGAGACCGGCATCCTGCCCGACTTCATCGTCGTCGATGGTGCCGAAGGCGGCACCGGCGCGGCGCCACTGGAATTCACCGACCACGTCGGCTCGCCGCTGCAGGAGGGGCTTCTCCTCGTGCACAACACGCTGGTCGGCCTGAACCTGCGCGACAGGATCCGGATCGGCTGCGCCGGCAAGGTCGTGAGCGCGTTCGACATCGCCCGCATGCTCGCCCTCGGCGCCGACTGGTGCAACGCCGCCCGCGGCTTCATGTTCGCGCTCGGCTGCATCCAGGCCCAGACCTGCCACACCGGCAACTGCCCGACCGGCGTGACGACGCAGGATCCGCGACGGCAACGGGCGCTCGACCCGTCGAGCAAGGCCGACCGCGTCTATCACTTCCATCAGAACACGCTGATGGCGTTGAAAGAGCTGGTGCAAGCCGCCGGCCTCGATGCGCCCGGGTCGATCACCGCATCGCACATCGTGCGTCGCAATTCCGAGCACGGCGTCAAGCTGCTCGCCAACCTGCTGCCCTTCGTTCAACCGGGTGCGCTGCTCACCGGCGAGTCGAACCTGCAGGTCTTCCGGACGTATTGGCCGATGGCGAGCGCATCGAGCTTCACCGCGACTCCGACGTAGGACGTCAGCCGCCTCGGGCCACCGCCCGATGCCTCAGACCGGCGGGGCGGTGTCGATGAAGCTCTGCCGCGCGTTCAGCTTGTCGGCAAGGCGCGCCAGGTTGGCGTGCTCGTCGCGCCAGGCAATTTGCGGAAACCGGAACGAGAGGTAGTTGAGCGCGCAACCGACGGCGATGTCGGCGAGCGTCATGTGGATGCCGGTGCACCAGGGCTTTTCGGCCAGGCCGGTGGCGACCGCGACGAGCGCGGCGCGCACCTTCACGAGCTGCCGGTCGATCCACACCTGGCTGCGTTGCTCCGCGGTGCGGCCTGGCCAGGTTGCTTCGAGTCGGGCGAGGATGGACGCGTCGAGGATGCCGTCGCCGAGCGCCTCCCAGGTGCGAACTTCGGTGCGCTCGCGATTGGGCTCCGGGATCAGCCTGGCCAGCGGCGAGCGCGCATCGAGATACTCGACGATGACACGCGAGTCGAAGACCGCCTCGCCGCCTTCCATCACCAGGCATGGCACCTTGCCGAGCGGGTTCGATTCGAGGATGTCGTCGCTGCCCCAGACGTCCGCCTGCTCGAACTGGTAGTCGAGCTTTTTCTCGGCCATGACGATGCGCACCTTGCGCACGTAGGGGCTCGTCAGGGAACCGATGAGTTTCATGTGTCGGCGTGCCGCCTTCGATGTTCGATTTTTTCGACCCGATCCGCGTCGCGCGACCGGCTTCTGTCGATTTTCATTCTAGGGCCAGCCGATAATGTCCGGCTCCGAGCTCCGCCGTTTCCGACCGATGCCCGTCTCGCCGCTCACCGCCTTGTCGCCGCTGGACGGCCGCTATGCTGCCAAGGTCGACGCACTGAGGCCGCTGCTCTCGGAGTACGGGCTGATCCGCTGCAGGGTCCGGGTCGAGGTCGAATGGTTTCTCGCCCTGGCCGACGCGGGCTTGCCGGAGCTCGCGCCGTTCGACGCCGCCGGCCGGGCGCTGCTGCAGGGCTTGGCCGAGCGCTTCTGCGAAGCCGACGCAGAGGCGATCAAGGCGATCGAGCGAACGACCAACCACGACGTCAAGGCCGTCGAATACTGGCTCGCCACGCGGCTCGCCGGCGATGCCGGCCTCGCGAGCGCAACCGGCTTTCTCCACTTCGCCTGCACCAGCGAGGACATCAACAACACCAGCCATGCATTGATGCTCCATGCGGCGCGCAAGGAGGTGCTGCTGCCCGCCCTCGAGCGCGTTCGCTGCACGCTGGTGGCGCTGGCCACCGCGCACGCCGCACAGCCGATGCTGTCGCGCACGCACGGCCAGACCGCGACGCCGACGACGCTCGGCAAGGAGATCGCCAACGTCGTGGTGCGGCTGGCCGGGGCGATCGAGCGCATCGCCACCGTGCCTCTGCCGGCGAAGATGAACGGCGCGGTCGGCAACTACAACGCGCATCTGGCCGCCTATCCGGACGTCGACTGGGAAGCCTTCGCGCGGCGCGTCGTCGAAGACCGCCTCGGCCTGGCCTTCAGCACGCACACGACGCAGATCGAGCCGCACGACGGCGTGGCAGAGCTGTTCGACGCCATCAAGCGCTGCAACACCGTGCTCATCGACTGGTCGCGCGATGCCTGGGGCTACATCAGCCTGGGTTACTTCACGCAGAAGACCGCCGCCGCAGAGATCGGCTCGAGCACGATGCCGCACAAGGTCAACCCGATCGAC
>DAIMIM010000471.1:0-2601 GCA_036722755.1 Caldimonas sp.
AACGGCGACACCAACACCGACAAGCTCATCAAGACCATGGAAGGCATGAGCTTCGAGACGCCCAAGGGCAAGATGACCTTCAGGAAGGAAGACCACCAGGCGATGCAGAGCATGTACCAGTTCCGCATCAAGGCCGACCCGGCGTTCGCCTGGGGCGTGCCCGAGCTGGTACGCGAGATCAAGCCCGACGAGATGGCCATTCCGATCAAGAACAGGCGCTGATCGCAGGGCGGCTGCGCGAACGCACGGCGGCGGTGCGGCAGTGCTCGAGACCGAGAAGCTGACGATCCGCTTCGGCGGCCACGTCGCCGTCGATCATGTGAGCTGCACGTTCCGGCCGGGCACGCTGACGGCGATCGTCGGCCCCAACGGGGCCGGCAAGACGACGTACTTCAATCTGATTTCCGGGCAGTTGCGGCCGAGCGAGGGGTCGGTGCGGCTGAATGGCGTCGACATCACCAAGGAGCCCGTTGCCGCGCGCACGCACCGCGGCCTCGGCCGCGCGTTCCAGCTGACGCAGCTCTTTCCCCTTCTCAGCGTGCTGGAAAACGTGCGCCTCGCGGTGCAGTCGCGGCGCAAGCGTGGGCTCGACCTGTGGTCGGTCTGGCTCGACCATCGCGGCACCTTGTCGCGCGCGCGCGAGCTGGTCAAGCGCGTTGCGCTTGGCGATCGTGCCGACGTGCCGGCCAGCAGCCTGCCGCACGGCGACCAGCGCAAGCTCGAGGTGGCGATGCTGATCGCACTCGAGCCGAGCGTGTTCATGTTCGACGAGCCGACCGCGGGCATGAGCGTGGACGACGTGCCGGTGATCCTCGATCTCATCCGCAGCCTGAAGGCCGAGGCCGACAAGACCATCCTGCTGGTCGAGCACAAGATGGACGTCGTGCGCGAGCTCGCCGACCGGATCGTCGTGCTGCACAACGGCAGGCTGGTCGCCGACGGCGAGCCCGATGCGGTGATCGCCTCGCCGATCGTCCAGGAAGCGTATCTCGGGCTGGCGCCCGCGGCAAAGTTGCAATGAGCACGCCGCCGCCGCTGCTCTCGCTCGCCGGCGTGCACACGCATATCGGCGCGTACCACATCCTGCATGGCGTCGACTTCGACGTGCCGGTGGGCCAGGTGACGATGCTGCTGGGCCGCAACGGCGCCGGCAAGACGACGACGCTGCGAACCATCATGGGCTTGTGGAGCGCGTCGCAAGGATCGATCGTGTTCGACGGCGAGCGGATCGGCGGACCGGGGGCCGACGGCGGCGGCAGCAGTGCCGTGCGCACGCCCGAGATCGCCCGGCGCGGCATCGCCTACGTCCCGGAAAGCATGGGCATCTTCTCGGATCTCACGGTGCGCGAGAACATGCTGCTTGCCGCGCGCAGCGCGAAGCGCGCCGCCGATCTCGACACGGCCCGGCTCGAGTGGCTGTTCGGCTTGTTCCCGGCGTTGCGCAGGTTCTGGCTCTATCCGGCCGGCAAGCTCTCGGGCGGCCAGAAGCAGATGCTGGCGATCGCCCGCGCCATGGTCGAGCCGCGCCGGCTGCTGCTCGTCGACGAGCCGAGCAAGGGCCTGGCGCCGGCGATCGTGCAGAACCTCATCGCCGCGCTGCGCGAGCTGAAGGCCACGGCGACGACGGTGCTTCTCGTCGAGCAGAACTTCGCCATGGCGAAGGCGCTCGGCGACAGCGTCGCCGTGATGGACGATGGCCGTGTCGTGCACCGCGGCGCGATGGCCGAGCTCGCCGACGACGAGGGCCTGCAGCACCGCCTGCTCGGCCTGTCGCTGGCCGCGCACCAGTGAGCGCCGCCGACGCATTGCCGAAGGCTCGCTTCGATGCGCTGCCGCTGATCCTGATCGCCCTCATCGCGCTGGCTGCGTGGCCGGCGGTCGGCTCGACCTCGACCTGGGTCACGCTCACCGTCGCCGGGCTGGCGATGGGCATGATCGTCTTCATCGCCGCCTCCGGCCTCACGCTGGTCTTCGGCCTGATGGACGTGCTGAACTTCGGGCACAGCGTCTTCATCGCGCTCGGCGCCTATGTTGCCACCAGCGTGCTCGCCGTGACGGCCGGATGGACCAGCGCCGCCAGCCTGCTGCCGACGCTCGGTGCGGTGCTGCTGGCGATGCTGGCGGCCATGACGCTCGGCGGCGCCATCGGCCTCGGCTTCGAGCGCGTCATCGTCCGGCCGGTGTATGGCCAGCACCTGAAGCAGATCCTCGTCACGCTCGGCGGCGCGATCATCGGCGAGGAGCTGATCAAGGTCGTCTGGGGCCCGGCGCAGATTCCCCTGCCGCTGCCCGACGCGCTGCGCGGCTCGGTGCTGATCGGCGATGCGGCGGTCGAGAAGTTCCGGCTCGTCGCGGTGGTCGTCGGCCTGGTCGTTCTGGTCGCGCTGCTCTACACGCTCAACCGCACCAAGATCGGCCTGCTCATCCGCGCCGGCGTGCAGGACCGCGAGATGGTCGAGAGCCTCGGCTACCGGATCCGCCGCCTCTTCGTCGCGGTGTTCGCCGCCGGCTCGGCGCTGGCTGGCCTCGGCGGCTGTCTCTGGGGCATGAACCAGCAGATCGTCGTGCCGCAGATCGGCGGCCAGGTCAACGTGCTGCTTT
>DAIMIM010000472.1:0-2596 GCA_036722755.1 Caldimonas sp.
CCTCGAGCACGAACACCTTGGTCGAGGTGCGCGCCATCGAGCGCACGTCGAACGAGGCTTCGAGCGCCGACACCGCGACGTACTTCGCGACCGATCCGAAGCCCGGGCAGCAGTCGGTGACGGCCAAGTCGTTGTCGACCGTTTTCGGCACGTGGATCGCCTGCAGCGGGTAGCCCATGCTTTTCGAGAGCTGGCTCACCTTGAAGCAGGTGTCGGCCGAGTCGCCGCCGCCGTTGTAGAAAAACCAGGCGATGTCGTGCGCTTGGAAGACCTCGATCAGCCGCTCGTACTCGCGCCGGCTTTTGTCGAGAGGCTTCAGCTTGTAGCGGCACGAGCCGAAGGCGCCGGCCGGCGTCGAGCGCAGCGCACGGATGGCGGCGGCCGATTCCTTGCTGGTGTCGATCAGGTCTTCGGTGAGCGCGCCGATGATGCCGTTGCGACCTGCATAGACCGCACCGATCGTGTCGCGGTGCGCGCGCGCTGTCTCGATCACGCCGCAGGCCGAGGCGTTGATGACGGCGGTGACGCCGCCCGATTGCGCGTAGAAGGCGTTTTTCCGGGCGGCCTTGCGTGTGGTCATGTCAGCGCCCGCCGGGCCGCCCCAAGGGCGCTGAGCGCCCCCTCGGGGGGCAGTGAACGAAGTGAGCGTGGGGGTTTCATCCTCAGCTCGTCCCGAGCGCGCGGGACACGATCTCGCGCGTGTCGTTCGAGAGCTTCGGGTGCGCCGCGACGCGTGCGATCGCGATGCGCGCGGCTGCCTTGTACGGCTCGGCGAGCGTGGCCCAGCGATCGAGTGCCCGGGCGATGCGCGAGGCGAGCTGCGGGTTGATCGCATCGATCTCGAGGACGCGGTCGGCCCAGAACGCGTAGCCCGCGCCGTCGGCACGGTGAAAGCCCGCCGGGTTGCCGAGGCAGAACGCGCCGATCACGCTGCGCGCCCGGTTCGGATTGGCGAGGCTGAAGTCGGGGTGCTTGAGAAGCCGCTTGACGCGCTCGAAGACACGGCCTTCATGTTCTTGCGCTGAGGCCTGTAGCGAGAACCACTTGTCGATGACGAGCGCGTCGTCGTTGAAGAGCGCATGGAAACGGTCGAGAGCCGGCTCGGCGAGCTCCGATCCGCTGGCCATCAGCGCCATCAGCGCGCCCTGGCGATCGGTCATGCTCGAGGCGTCCTTGAAGCGCTGGTAGGCGCGGCCGGGCCAGACAGCATCGCCGCGCCGGACCGCATCGATGCAGCACATCGTCAGCGCAAGGTTTGCCAGCGCGCGCCGCCCGGCCGGTCCGGCCTCGGGCGAATAGCCGCCCTGGACCTGATGCGTCTCGAAGGCTCGCGCCCAGTCGTCGGCAAGCGCCTCCGCCAGCTGGCGCCGCATCGATTCGCGTGCCGCGTGGATGCGTTGCGGGTCGACGCTCGCGATCTGCTCGGCGAGGTACTGCTCGCTCGGCAACGAGAGGACCATCTCCTTGAACGCCGGATCGAGCTCGTCGCTGCGCAGCACGTCGCGCGTTGCCGCGATGAAGTCGGCATCGAGCCTGGCGGCGCCCGCGTCCTCGCCAGTGGCCGCCGCGACCAGCCGGTTCAGGGCCAGCCGCTGGCCTGCTTCCCAGCGATTGAACGGGTCGGTGTCGTGGCGCAGCAGGACGAGCAGGTCGGCATCGCTGGCGCCGTCGACGAGCACGACCGGCGCCGAGAAGCCGCGCAGCAGCGAGAGCACCGGTGGCTGGTCGACGTCGACGAACGTGAAGAAGGCACGCGCTTCGTCGAGCACGAGCACGCGATCCTTCGACGTCGCCGCCGCCGGCTCGTCTTCGAGACGCATCGCCATGGCCGCACCGTCGCGCCCGACCAGGCCGACGGCCAGCGGGATCACGAACGGCTCCTTCTTCGGCTGTCCATCGGCAGGCAGCGACGATTGCTCGACGCCGAGCGTGTAGGTGCGCGACGGCGCGTCGTAGCGGCCGCGCGCGGTGACGCGCGGCGTGCCTGCCTGCGCGTACCAGCGCTTGAACTGCGGCAATCGCTTCGCCAGCTCGCTGTCCGGGTTCGCGTCGGCGATCGACTGGGCGAAATCGTCGCAGGTGACGGCATGGCCGTCGTGCCGCGAGAAGTACAGCGTGATGCCGCGCGCGAAGCCGGCGCGGCCGACCAGCGTCTGCATCATGCGCACGACCTCGGCGCCTTTCTCGTAGACCGTCGGCGTGTAGAAATTGTTGATCTCGACGTAGCTGTCGGGCCGCACCGGATGCGCCATCGGGCCGGCGTCTTCGGGGAACTGCACCTGGCGGAGCGACCGCACGTCCTGGATGCGCTTGACCGCCCGCGCCGACGCGCTGGCCAGCATGTCCATGCTGAACTCCTGGTCGCGAAAGACCGTCAGGCCTTCCTTCAGGCTCAGCTGGAACCAGTCGCGGCAGGTGATGCGGTTGCCGGTCCAGTTGTGGAAATACTCGTGGCCCACCACCGACTCGATCGCCGCGAAGTCGGCGTCGGTCGCGGTCGCCGCGGTCGCCAGAACGTACTTCGTGTTGAAGATGTTCAGGCCCTTGTTCTCCATCGCGCCCATGTTGAAGTCGCCGACGGCGACGATCATGAAGC
>DAIMIM010000473.1:0-2572 GCA_036722755.1 Caldimonas sp.
GCGATGGAGCGGAGCTGTCTCATGTCTTTCTCGCGGTCAGAGGATGGGTCATGGATGGCGCCACGCGATGCGGCGCGGCGCGGGGTGCAACTATCGCCTCGGCCGTGCTCTGCCGCAACCGGCCGAACCCCGAGGCTGTCATCGGGCCGCTCCCGCATCCATCGCCCGCCGGCGCTGCGCTTCCAGGGCCGGCATGTCGGCCGCGGCGCGGCTCGTGTCCCAGCCCTGCATGTGGCGAATCGCGATCGCGGCGAGCGCGGCGATCCATTCGTGCTGGTCGTTGAGGCAGGGGATATAGCCGAAGCCCTGGCCGCCCGCCGCCTCGTAGGCGGCGCGGGCTTCCTGATCGATTTCCTCGAGCGTTTCCAGGCAGTCGGCGACGAAGCCGGGGCACATCACGTCGATCCGGGAGATGCGGTCACGTGCCAGCGCGACCAGCGTCGGCTCGGTGTAGGGCTTCAGCCATTCAGCATTGCCGAAGCGGCTCTGGAAGGTGACGACGATGCTGCCTTCGCGCAGCTTCAGGCGCTCTTCGAGCAGGCGGCCTGTCTTCAGGCATTCGCAGTGATAGGGATCGCCGAGCGCCAGGCTGCGCTGCGGCAGGCCATGAAAGCTCAGCACCAGCTTGTCCGGCCGGCCGTGGACCATCCAGTGGTCGTTGGCGCGCTTGGCGAGCGCATCGATGTAGCCGGCGTCGTCGTGGTAGTGCTTGACGAAGCGGAGCTCGGGAACGTTGCGCGTCGCCCGCATCCATGTCGCCACGTCGTCGGAAACGCTCGCGGTCGTCGATGCGGCGTATTGCGGGTAGAGCGGCAGCACCAGGATGCGGTCGGCGCCGTCCTTCTTCAGCGCATCGAGCACGCTGGCGATCGACGGCTGGCCATAGCGCATCGCATGTCGTGCGACGACGTCGTGCCCGCGCTGGCCGAGGTAGCCGCCGAGCAGGAGCGCCTGCTTCTCGGTCCAGACCCGCAACGGCGAACCGTCCGGCATCCAGATGCTGGCGTACTTTTTCGCAGAGCGCGCCGGCCGGACGCGCAGCACCACGCCATGGAGCAGCGCCCACCAGATCAGGCGCGGGATTTCGACGACGCGCGGGTCGCTGAGGAACTGCGCTAGGTAGCGGCGCACCGCGGGCGCCGTCGCTGCTTCCGGCGTGCCCAGATTGCAGAGCAGGATGGCGGTCCGCGAAGGCGAGCCGTGAGCGCGGGCCGGCTCGGGCAGGAAACTCATTGCCGTGCGCACCGTTTCGGCGAGCCGCGACGGTGCGTCACTTGAGCCCGAACTCGAACGGCGCCTGCCGCTGCGTGTCGGCGAACTTCATGCACTCGAAGCGGACACAAGGGCTGATCGCTTCGTTGGGCGGCGTGCCGAGACCGATCACGCCGCAGCCATGGAGGGTACAGGCGCCGCGGCGCAGGCCGATGATCTCCGGGTCGTTGTCGAAGCGGACATAGGTGCCGTTGTAGCTGAGGTCGGTGAGCTGGAATGTGCCGCCATGCCAGTCGATGCGCGCATGCGACCTGGAGACACGGTTGTCGTCGATGATGTAGGTCGCCTGCGGGCTGCGGCCGAGGATCACCGGCAAGCTGGTGCCGGCGTAGATGCGGTTCACGTCGAGCCAGACGAGGCGAATGCCCTCGGGCTCGATGGATGCCGGCCCCATGTCGCCAAAGGCGGTGGCAGCGGTGTCGCCGAAGCGGCGAACGGCCTCCAGCAGGTGGACGTGCACCGGCTCGACGCGGCCGCGCAGTTGCATCCTGTCGAGGTTGCGAAACCGCGAACGCTCCCACTCGTCGAGCCCTTCGACGACGCCCTGGGTGGCGAGCGTTTCGTTGTCGCCCGCATGGTCGAGCAGTCGCGCCGCGACGTTGACCGCGTCGCCGAAGACGTCTCCCGACATCGCGACGACCTCGCCGCGCGCCATGCCTACCTGCAGCATCAGCGGCACCGGCTGGACGGTGGCGTCGATGCCGGTCTCGCCCGACATCGTCGTGCGGGCCAGCGCGTCGTGCATCTCGTCGGCCGCCGCGACGCTGGACGACGGGTGCTCGAACACCGCCATCAACCCGTCGCCGAGTGTCTTGACGACCTGGCCGCCATGCGCGACCACGACCCGTCCCAGCGTCGCGACGCTTCGCGTGACGACGGTCGTGGCGTCGGCGTTGCCGAGCGTCTCGTACATCGAGGTGCTGCCGCGCAAGTCGGCGAACAGGACGGTACGTTCGTAGACCTGGGTCATGCCGTGAGGGTCGGTCCGCGCATCGACGATGAGTTTATCGCGGGCCGGCAAAGCAAAAAGGGTTCCGGCCTCGCGGCTGGAACCCTCGTTGCGTGCGGTTGACGCTTCCGGCGGTCAGAGCGTGTCGAGATAGGTCCGCAGCTTGTCGGACCGGCTCGGATGCTTGAGCTTCCTGATCGCCTTGGCCTCGATCTGGCGAATGCGCTCGCGCGTCACGTCGAACTGCTTGCCGACTTCCTCGAGCGTGTGGTCGGTCGACATCTCGATGCCGAAGCGCATGCGCAGCACCTTGGCCTCGCGCGGCGTCAGCGAGTCGAGGATGTCCTTGAC
>DAIMIM010000474.1:0-2567 GCA_036722755.1 Caldimonas sp.
ATTTCTCGGTGTCGACCAGGCCCTTGACGAACCACTTCTGCATCAGCAGCACGACCAGCGCGGGCGGCAGCATCGCCAGCATCGCGGTGGCCATCACCAGGTGCCATTCGGCCGCCGCGTCGCCGCCGGGGATCATGCGCTTGATGCCGATCACGGTCGTGTACATGCTCTCCTGCGTCGTCACGAGCAGCGGCCAGAGGTACTGGTTCCAGCCGTAGATGAACATGATCACGAACAGCGCCGCGATGTTGGTGCGCGACAGCGGCAGCACCACGTCCTTGAAGAAGCGCAGCGGGCCGGCGCCGTCGATGCGCGCGGCCTCGGCGTACTCGTCGGGAATCGTGAGGAAGAACTGGCGGAAGAGGAAGGTCGCGGTCGCCGAGGCGATCAGCGGCAGCGTCAGCCCGGCGTAGGTGTCGATGAGCCCGAGGTCCGCCGCGACCTGGTAGGTGGGCAGGATGCGCACCTCGACCGGCAGCATCAGCGTGATGAAGATCATCCAGAAGACGGTTCGCCGCAGCGGGAAGCGGAAGTAGACGATGGCGAAGGCCGAGATGATCGAGATCGCGATCTTGCCGATGGCGATGACGAGCGCCATGATGAGGCTGTTGAGCATCATCCTTCCGACCGGCGCGCTCGAGCCCTTCGCGCTGCCGTGGGCGATGACCGAGGCGTAGTTCTCCAGCAGGTGGCCTCCCGGCCACAGCTGCATCGGCACGTGCAGCACCTGGTCGAACGACAGCGTCGAGGCGACGAAGGCGACGTAGACCGGAAAGAGGATCACCGCCGCGGCGACGATCAGCACGGCGTGGCGCACGACGTTGAGGAACGGCCGGCGCTCGATCATGGCTCAGGCTCGAACACGGCTAGTACTGCACCCTGCGCTCGACCCAGCGGAACTGCACCACGGTGAGCGCGATCACGATCACCATCAGCACGACCGACTGCGCCGCCGAGCCGCCGAGGTCCATCGCCTGCACGCCGTCCTGGTAGATCTTGTAGACCAGGAGCTGCGTCGCCTGGCCCGGGCCGCCCTGCGTGGTCGAGTCGACGATGGCGAAGGTGTCGAAGAACGCGTAGACGACGTTGACGACGAGCAGGAAGAACGCGGTCGGCGACAGCAGCGGGAAGACGATCGTCCAGAAGCGCCGCACCGGGCCGGCGCCGTCGATGGCCGCCGCCTCGATCAGCGAGGACGGGATCGCCTGCAGCCCGGCGAGGAAGAAGAGGAAGTTGTAGCTGATCTGCTTCCAGATCGCGGCCACGCAGATGAGCAGCATCGCCTGGCCGGGGTTGACGTAGTAGTTCCAGTTGATGCCGAAGCCGCGCAGCGCGTAGGTGAGCATGCCGATCGAAGGCGACAGCATGAACAGCCACAGGATGCCCGCCACCGCGGGGGCGACGGCATAGGGCCAGATCAGCAAGGTCTTGTAGACGCTCGAGCCGCGCAGCACGCGGTCGGCAAACACCGCGAGCAGCAGCGACAGGGCCAGGCCGGTGATGGCGACGATCGCCGAGAACAGCGCGGTGATCTTGAAGGACGCGAGGTAGTGCGAGTCCTGGAAGAGGGTGATGAAGTTGTCGAACCAGACGAACTGGATCTTCGACGCGAAAGCGTCCTGCAGCAGCACCGAGTAGTACAGCGTCTCCGCGGCCGGCCAGACGAAGAACACCAGCGTGACCGCGATCTGCGGCAGCACCAGGACGTAGGGCAGCCAGGGCGAGCGGAAATGGACGCGCTTATCCATGCACACGGGCGAAGTGCGAGAACAGGGGGACGGCGCACCGCCAGGCCGCGGTGCGCCCCATGGAGCTTACTTGTTCGCCTTCTCGAACTTCTCGAGCAGCTCGTTGCCGCGCTTGACGGCTTCGTCGAGCGCTGCCTTGGCGGTCTTCTGCCCACCCCAGACCCCCTCGAGCTCCTCGTCGATCACGTTGCGGAGCTGCACGAAGTTGCCAAAGCGCACGCCCTTGGAGTTGGCCGTCGGCGGCTTGTTCGTCAACTCCTTGATCGCGACGTCGAAGCCGGGGCGCTCCGTGTAAAGGCCCTCCTTCTTCGCCAGTTCGTAGGCCGCGAGCGTGATCGGAACGTAGCCGGTCGACTTGTGAAAGTCGAGCTGGATCTCCGGCGACGACAGGAAGGTGAAGAAGCGCGCGATGCCCTTGTAGACCGCGGGATCCTTCTGCGTCATCACCCACAGCGTCGCGCCGCCGATGATGGTGTTCTGCGGCGCGCCCTTGACGCTCGGGTAGTAGGGCAGCGGCGCGACACCGAGCTCGAACTTCGCGTTCGCCTTGATGTTCGCGTACGAGCCGCTCGAGGTGGTCTCCATCGCGCACTCGCCGGCCTGGAACTTGCCGGTCGGCTCGTCCTTGCGCCCGGCGTAGATGAACGTCCCCTTCTTGGCCATCTCGGCCAGGTTCTGGATGTGCATGGTCTGCACCGGGCCATTGAACTCGAGCCGCGTGCCCAGACCGCCGAAGCCGTTCTGCTCCGTCGCGAAGGGCACGTTGTGCCAGGCGCTGAAGCTCTCGAGCTGGACCCACGACTGCCAGCCGGTGGTGAA
>DAIMIM010000475.1:0-2551 GCA_036722755.1 Caldimonas sp.
CGGCCGCGGATCGCGCGCTCCTCGACCTCGCCGTAATGGATGCGCCGCGCTTCCTCGGGAAAGCGCTCGCCGACGTCCTCGGTCGTCGTCATGACGTGGCGGACGGCACGCAGCCATTGCGATTGCATCGTCATCGCCGTCGACGCGGGCGCGGGCAATGCATCGGGCGCAGGCGCGGCGTGGCGGCTGACCTGCAGGCGCGGCGCGCTCGGCAGGCGCACGATCTCGGCGCTGGCGCAGAGCGGGCATGCCACGTCGCCGTTCGACAGCTGGGCCACGAAGTCGTCTTCCGACCCGAACCAGCCTTCGAAGGTGTGGCCGTCGCCGCAGCGCAGATCGAGGACCTTCATCGCCGCATTATCGTCAGGAGGCCGGTGCCGCGGGGTTCCAGCTCATCGGCCAGCGGCCGGCGCGCCAGTTCTGCAGCCAGAGCAGGCCGATCAGGGTCTTGGCGTCGGTGAGCTCACCGCGCTGCGCCGCGGCGTCGAGCTCGTCGAAGCTGGCGTCGACGACGTCGAGGAACTCGCCGGCATCGAGCCGCGGCGCTCCCGCCGCCAAGCCGCGCGCGAACCAGATCTCGATCCCCTCGGTCGAATAGGCGATCGCGTTGTGCAGGACGCCGGCGCGTGCCCATTCGGCGGCGCGGTAGCCAGTTTCCTCGACGAGCTCGCGCACGGCGCAATCGATCGGCGGCTCGCCGCGCTCGATCTTGCCTGCCGGAAACTCGAGCATCGCTTTTCCCATGGGATAGCGCCACTGGCGCTCCACCACGAGGCGGTCGTTGGCCAGGATCGGCACGATCATCACTGCGCCCGGATGAACGATGTATTCGCGGTGCGACGTGCCGCCGTCGGGAAGCGACACGAGATCGCGCCGCACATCGAGAAAGCCGCCGCGCCAGGCTTGCTGCGGCTCGATCGCCGCTTCGCGGAGATGGGCCGTGTCGGTGCCGAGTTCTGCGAGTCGCATGCGGTGCGCCGGCGCCGGTGCAGGCCGGCGATCAGGTCGCGAACATCTGGACGATGGCGTCTCTGCAGATCGCCATCAGGCCGCCGGGCAGGATACCGAGCAACAGCACGGCGGTTCCATTCAGCGACAGCATGATGCGAACGTCGCGGCTGCCGCTGATGGCGTGCGTGTCGACGGCCTCGTCGAAGTACATCACCTTGACGACGCGCAGATAGTAGAACGCACCCAGCAGCGACAGCATCACGGCGATCACCGCAAGCCAGATGAAGCCGGGCACGTTGGTCGAGACGAGCGACTGCAGAACCGCCAGCTTGGCGTAGAAACCGACCGTGGGCGGAATGCCGGCGAGCGAGAACATGAAGACGGCCATGACGCCGGCGAACCACGGGCTCCTTTTGGCCAGGCCCTTGAAGTCGTCGATCGATTCGGCCTCGTGTCCGGCGCGCGAGAGCAGCATGATCATGCCGAAGGTGCCGAGCGTGGTGAGCACGTCGACGACGACGTAGAACATCGCCGAGCTGTAGGCGTTGCTGGCCGAGACCGTGTTGCCGCTGACCACTCCGGGGCACAAGCCCAGCAACATGAAGCCGATCTGCGCAATCGTCGAATAGGCGAGCATGCGCTTGAGGTTCGACTGCGCCATGGCGGCGAGGTTGCCGAGCAGCATCGAGCCAACCGAGAGCAGCACCAGCATCTGCTGCCAGTCGAGCGCCAATCCGATCATGCCTTCGACGAGCAGGCGGATCGTGATCGCGAATGCCGCGAGCTTGGGCGCGCCGCCCACCAGCAGCGTCACCGCGGTCGGCGCGCCCTGGTACACGTCGGGCACCCACATGTGGAACGGCACCGCGCCGAGCTTGAAGCCGAGGCCGGCGACGATGAAGACCGTGCCGAGGATGAGCACCGGCCGGCTGACCTGGCCGGTGCCGATCGCCTTGTAGACCTCGCTGATCTCGAGCGAGCCGGTGGCGCCGTACATCATCGACAGGCCGTAGAGCAGGAAGCCGCTCGCCAGCGCGCCGAGCACGAAATACTTCATCGCCGCCTCGGTCGCGGCGATGCTGTCGCGACGCATCGCGATCAGCGCATAGAGCGAGAGCGACATCAGCTCGAGGCCGAGGTAGACGACCAGGAAATTGTTCGCCGCGACCATGACGAGGATGCCGAGCAGCGAGAACATCGAGAGCGTGAAGAGCTCCCCCTTGAGCATGTCGCGCTCGGCCGCGTAGGGGCGCGCGTAGACGAGCGAGACCATCATCGCCAGCGTCGCGAACAGGCCGAGCAGATGGCCCATCGGATCGGCGACCACCATCCGCTGCATCGCGTAGAGGGTGGAGCCGCCGTAGAAATACCAGAGTTGCAGCAGCGCGATGACGAAGAGCGACCCCTGCGACAGGCAATAGGTGACGAGGCGGTCCCGATCCTTCACCCACAGGTCGGCGAGCGTGACGATGCAGGCCAGCACGAGCAGCAAAATTTCGGGAAGGACGGCCAACCAGTTCATGTCAGATGCTCCGCTGGCTCGACGCGTCGTGGCAGGCGGTGCCCGTCCGTGCGTCGTGGCAGGCGGTGCCCGTCCGTG
>DAIMIM010000476.1:0-2539 GCA_036722755.1 Caldimonas sp.
CGAGCAAGCGGGCGAGAAACGCCCGGGTCCGCTCATGGGACGGCCGCGCCAGCAGCTCCTGCGGCGGCCCCTGCTCGACGACGACGCCGGCGTCCATGAAGGCGATGCGATCGCCGGCATCGCGCGCGAACGCCATCTCGTGCGTGACGACGACCATCGTCATGCCATCGTCGACAAGGCCGCGCATCACCGCCAGCACCTCGTCGACGAGCTCGGGGTCGAGCGCAGAAGTCGGCTCGTCGAACAGCATCAGCTTCGGTCGCATGGCGAGCGCGCGGGCGATCGCGACGCGCTGCTGCTGGCCGCCGGACAGACGGCTCGGGTAGGCATCGGCCTTGTCGGCGAGGCCGACCCGGGCGAGCAGCGCGCGCGCGTGCCCAAGCGCCTCGGCCTTCATCTCGCCCTTGACGCGGATCGGCGCCTCGACGATGTTCTCGAGCGCCGTCATGTGCGCGAACAGGTTGAAGCGCTGAAAGACCATGCCGATGGCCGCGCGCTGCCGGCAGACGTCTCGTTCCGTCATCTCGTGGAGCCGGTCGCCCCGCTGCCGATAGCCCAGCAACTCGCCGTCGACGGCGATGCGACCGGCGTCGATCTTCTCGAGGTGGTTGATGCAGCGCAGGAAGGTGCTCTTGCCCGAGCCCGAGGGGCCGATCAGGCAGAGCACTTCGCCCTTGCCGACCTGCAGATCGATGCCTTTCAACACCTCGTCGCGTCCGTAGCGCTTGTGCACCGCCTCGGCGCGCAGCATCGGCGGCGCCGGCGTTGCCGCGACGACGGCGTCGTTCATGGCGCCAGCATCCCGGTGCCGGCGCGGGCGAGCCGGCGCTCCAGAACGTACTGGCCGAGGCCCGTGACGGTCGTCACCGCCAGGTACCAGAACGTCGCCACCAGCATCAGCTCGATCGTCTTCAGGTTGGCCGACGAGATGTTCTCCGCCGCGGTGAGCAGGTCGCCGCCGGCAATCACCGAGACGAGCGAGGTCGCCTTGAGCAGCGACACGAACTGGTTGGCGGCCGGAGGAATGATCACGCGCATCGCCTGCGGCAGGATGATGCGGCGCATGGCGAGCGAGCGCGACATGCCGAGCGCGAGCGACGCGTCGATCTGGCCGCGGTCGACGGCGAGAATGCCGGCGCGCACGACCTCGGCCATGTAGGCCGCCTCGTTCAGCCCGAGCGCGACGACCGAGGCCACGAACGGCGTCAGGACCGCGTTGGTGTCGAACGGGCCGAGGTGCTGGAACAGCAGCGCCAGGTTGCCCCAGATGAGGATCTGCACCAGCAGCGGCGTGCCGCGCAAGAGCCACGTGTACAGGCCGCTGCCGAGGCGCAGCACCGGGCTTTGCGACAGCCGCATCACGGCCAGCACGACGCCGAGCACGGTGCCGATCACCGCCGCCAGCAGGGCGAGGGCGATCGTCAGGCGCAGGCCCTTCAGGATGGCCGGAGCGAACTGGTATTGCGCGATCGCCGCGTGGTCGATGTGCGGGTTCTGCCAGATCGAGACAGCCAGCGCCACGACGAGCGCGAGAACCGCGGCGCTGCTCAGCCAGAGCCAGGGTCGCCGCAGCGGGACGACTCGGGTCGGGCCCATCGCTCGCCAGGGCCTGTGAGCGCTAGAGCTTGAGGTTCTTGCCGCCGTTGATCGTCGCCGACTGCACGGCGCCGCCCTCGAGGCCGTGCTTCTGCAGGATCTTCGCGTAGCTGCCGTCGGCGATCATCGCGTCGAGCGTTTTCTTGAGCTGGTCGCGCAGTTGCGGGTTCGACTTCGGGACGCCGATGCCGACCGGCACCGGCTGGTACTCGTGGCCGGCGACGACGTCGAAGATCGTGCCGTCGCCCGCCGTCTTGGCGAGGTAGACCATCACCGGCGAGTTGCCGAGGAAGGCGGCGACGCGGCCGTTCTGGACCTGCAGGCGCGCATCGGCGGGCTGGGCGTACTGCATGACGGTGATCGCCGCCTTGCCGGCCTTGACGCACGCGTCGCTGAGGTCCTGGGCCAGCTTGATCTGGGTCGAGCCCTGCACGGTCGAGACGGTCTTGCCGCAAGCGGTTTCGAGGCTGTCGACGTGCTCCGGATTGCCCTTTTTAACGAGCAGCTTGGTGCCGAAGTTGAAGTAGTCGACGAAGTCGATCACCTGCTCGCGCTCGGGCGTGTCGTTCATCACCGTGAAGGCGATGTCGATGTTCTTCGACTCCATCGCCGGCATGATGGCGTTGAAGGCCATCGGCTTGAAGACGATCGGCTTGCCCATCGCCTTGCCCATGGCCGCGGCGAGGTCGACGATCATGCCCTGCAGCGTCGTCCCGTCGGAGGCATACGAGATCATCGGCGGGCTGTTGGTGAGCGAGCCGGCAGCGATCTCGTCGGCGGCCGTGGCCGGCAAGGCGATGGCCGCCAGCGCAACGGGCGAGAGAACGCCGCAGAAGAGCTTGAGGAGTTTTTGCATCGGGCTTCCTTGCGAGTGAGCCGTTCGCGCCCCTCGGGCGGCCGGTATCGGCAGATTATCAGTCCCGGGAACAGGCCGGCCGAAGCA
>DAIMIM010000477.1:0-2528 GCA_036722755.1 Caldimonas sp.
GCCGAAGTCCGCATGGGCAACGGCAAGGGCAACCCCGAGTACTACGTCGCCGAGATCCAGCCCGGCAAGGTGCTCTACGAAATCAACGGCGTTCCCGAGGCACTGGCGCGCGAGGCGTTCCTGCTCGCTTCGGCCAAGCTGCCGCTCAAGACCACGTTCGTCATGCGCCAGGTCGGCGCCTGATCGACGGGAGAACATTCATGAACGCATCCGAACTTCGCGCCAAGGACGCAGCCGGTCTCGAGAAGGAAGTCAGCGATCTGCTGAAAGCCCATTTCGGCCTGCGCATGCAGAAGGCGACGCAGCAACTCACCAACCATTCGCAGCTCGGCAACACGCGCCGCGACATCGCACGCGCCAAGACGATCCAGGCCGAGTCGAAGGCCGGCGGCAAGACCGCGGCGCCGAAAAGCAAGGCAACTCGGGCCGCAGCGAAGAAGACAGGAGCGAAGAAATGAACGCGGACGTCACGTCGAACATCGACAAGGAGGCGGCCGTGGACATGACCGGCGCCGAAGACCTGAAGCCGGCTGCGCCCGGCCACGAGGCGGCCGCGCCTCGGGCCAAGAACACGCGCACGCTGATCGGCAAGGTCGTGAGCGACAAGCGCTCGAAGACCATTACTGTGCTGATCGAGCGCCGCACCAAGCACGAGCTCTACGGCAAGATCGTCGCCAAGTCGAGCAAGTACCACGCGCACGACGAGAAGGACGAGTACAAGACCGGCGACGTCGTCGAGATCGCCGAGAGCCGGCCGATTTCGAAGACCAAGGCTTGGGTCGTGACGCGCCTGATCCAAAAGGGCATCGAGGTCTGACCGTCCGCGCACCGCGCTTCGAGGAATCACGCACATGTTGAAAGTCGGCGACAAGCTGCCTGCGGGCTCGCTCCAGGAATTCATCGAGGTCGAGGGCAATGGCTGCTCGGTCGGGCCGAACACGTTCGAAATCGAGAAGGCGACCGCCGGCAAGACGATTGCGATCTTCGGCCTGCCCGGCGCGTTCACGCCCACCTGCTCGGCCAAGCACGTGCCCGGCTATGTCGAACAGGGCGATGCGCTGAAGGCGGCCGGCGTCGACGAGATCTGGTGCGTATCGGTCAACGACGCGTTCGTGATGGGCGCCTGGGGCCGCGACCAGAAGACCTTCGGCAAGGTCCGCATGATGGCCGATGGCAGCGCCGAGTTCACCAAGGCGACCGGCCTGACGTTCGATCTGACCTCGCGCGGCATGGGCGTGCGCTCGCAGCGCTACTCGATGCTGGTCAAGGACGGCGTCGTCAAGACATTGAACATCGAGGCGCCGGGCAAGTTCGAGGTCAGCGATGCGAAGACGCTGGTCGAGCAGGCCAAGACGCTCAAAGGTTGAATCCCGGCCCGGTTTGACACGTCAAGCCGGGCCGGGCGATAATCGCCGGCTTCGCTCAGGGCATACGCACTGTGCGAAGTGAATTTCAGACCCCACGCGGGCCCCAAGACTGACCGAACTTTTCGGCGCGAGCCGGACAGCCGGGACAAGTTGGGAAAGAGGACAACATGATTCAAATGCAGTCGCGGCTCGACGTCGCCGACAACACGGGCGCCAAGTCCGTCATGTGCATCAAGGTGCTGGGCGGCTCGAAGCGCCGCTACGCCGCGATCGGTGACGTGATCAAGGTCAGCATCAAGGAAGCCGCACCACGCGGGCGCGTGAAGAAAGGCGAGGTCTATTCGGCCGTCGTCGTTCGTACCGCCAAGGGAGTGCGCCGCCCGGATGGCTCGCTCATCAAGTTCGACGGCAACGCCGCCGTGCTGCTCAACGCCAAGCTCGAGCCGATCGGCACGCGCATCTTCGGGCCGGTGACGCGCGAGTTGCGGACCGAGCGCTTCATGAAGATCGTGTCGCTCGCGCCGGAAGTGCTCTGAGCCCGTCGCTGTCATAGGAATTGCGATGAACAAGATTCGTAAGGGTGACCAGGTCATCGTCTTGACCGGCCGCGACAAGGGTCGCCGCGGCACCGTGCTGTCGCGTGTCGACGAGCAGCGGCTCGTGGTCGAAGGCGTCAACGTCGTCAAGAAGCACGTCAAGCCGAACCCGATGAAGGGTGTGACGGGTGGCGTCATCGACAAGACGATGTCGATCCATCAATCGAACGTGGCGATCTTCAACGCCGCGTCCGGCAAGGCCGATCGCGTCGGCATCAAGATCAACGACGACAAGTCGAAAGTTCGCGTCTTCCGCTCCAGCGGCGACGAGATCAAGGTTTAAGAGGCTCACCATGGCTCGCCTGCAACAGTTCTACCGCGAGAAGGTCGTTCCCGACCTCGTCACCAAGTTCGGCTACACCTCGAAGATGGAGGCGCCGCGCATCACCAAGATCACGCTCAACATGGGCGTGAGCGAGGCGGTCTCGGACAAGAAGGTGATGGACCACGCCGTCAGCGATCTCTCGAAGATCGCCGGCCAGAAGCCCGTCGTCACCAAGTCGAAGAAAGCCATCGCCGGGTTCAAGATCCGAGACGGCGTTCCGATCGGCTGCATGGTCACGCT
>DAIMIM010000478.1:0-2527 GCA_036722755.1 Caldimonas sp.
ACATCACGGTGTACGTGCCGGTGCCCAGATCGTGCGTCGCCGAGCGGACGACGGCGCTGCCGTCGGGCAGCATGCGGACCGACGCATCGGCCGGGCTGCGGTTGGCCGGATACGTGGCCGTCGCCATGCCTTGGCCGCCCCGCCAGCGGCCATCGCGCATCGAACCCGGCGCCGCGACGCGGCTCTGCCAGCCGAAGCGCTCCGCGCCGCGTGCATAGCACTCGCGCAGCGACTTGCTGGAGAACGGCCGCGCCTTGCCCGGATCCTGCTCGGCATAGTTGCGCAGGCGCAGCTCGATCGGATCCATCTTCAGCGCGACGGCCAGCTCGTCCATCGCCGATTCGAGCGCGAAATTGCCGCTGGCCTCGCCGGGCGCGCGCATGAACGTGGGCGTTGCGATGTTGAGCTTGGTGATGCGGTGCGTGCTCGTGTTGTTCGCGCACGCATAGAGGACGCGCGCCGTCAGCGACGAGGTCTCGGTCCAGTCTTCGATCGTCGACGTTTCCGCGATCGTCGCATGGCGCACCGCGATGAGCTTGCCGGCCGCGTCGGCGCCGAGCGCCAGCGTCTGCTCCGTGTGCGGGCGATTGCCGACCGAGCCGAACATCTGCGGCCGCTCGAGCGCCAGCTTGACTGGCCGGCCGACCGCCTTGGCGCACATCGCGGCAAGCGCGACGTGCGACCACGCCGAGCCCTTGCAGCCGAAGCCGCCGCCGACGAACGGGTCGATCACGGTCACGTTCTCGGGCGCGATGCCGAAGATCCTGGCCAGCGTCGTCTTGACGCCGCCGACGTTCTGGGTCGCGTCGTGCACGGTCAGCTTGTCGCCATTCCACTCGGCGATGGTCGCGTGCGGCTCCATCGGGTTGTGGTGCTCGACCGGCGTCGTGTAGACGACCTCGACCTTGGCCGACGACGCGGCAAGGCCGGCGACGGCGTCGCCCTGCGACTTGTCGGTCGGCTCGCGGTTCGCCTTCGCCGGCGGGTAGGCGCGCTTCTTCGCCGCCGCGAAATCGAGCACCGCATCGGCCGGTGCGTAGACGACCTGCACGAGCCTCGCGGCCTGCGCGGCGCGCTCGAGCGTGTCGGCAACGGCGACGGCGATCGGCTGGTTGTTGTAGGAGACGACATCGTCCTGCAGCAGCGACAGCACGCGACCGGCCGGAGGGTTGACGGCGCCCTTGCCGCCCTGCGGCAGTCGCGGCGCATTCATGGGCGTCAGCACCGTGATGACGCCGGGCGCGGCCAGCGCCGCGACGACATCCATGCGGACGATGCGACCGCTCGGCATGTTGCTGGTGACGATGACGGCGTGCGCGACGTTCGGAATCTGGAATTCGGCCGCGAAGGGAGCGCGGCCGCACACCTTCAGCTTGCCGTCGACGCGGTCGATGCCCTGCCCGGTGATCACGCCATGCCTCTTGCGGTTTTGAGAGCCCGTGCGATCGAGCGGCGCGCCAGCTCGACCTTGAACGCGTTGTGCCGCAGCGGCCTGGCGCCAGCCAGCAAGCGGCTCGCCGCCATGGCGATCGACGTGTCGTCGAGCCGGCTGCCGATGAGCGCCTGCTCGGCCGATGCGACTCGCCACGGCATGTGCGCCACGCCGCCGAGCACGAGCGCCGCATCGCGCACCGTGCCGTCGTCGCGCAGGTCGAGGGCCGCCGCCACCGAGACCAGCGCGAACGCATAGCTCGCCCGGTCGCGCACCTTCAGGTAGCTGGCATGCGCGGCGAAGGGCGATTCCGGCAGGTCGACGGCGACGATCAGCTCGCCGGGCTCGATATTGGCGTCGCGCTGCGGCGTGTCTTCGGGCAGGCGATGGAACTCACCGATCGGCACGCGACGCTCGCCGAGCGACCCGTGCAGGACGACCTCGGCGCGCAGCGCCGCCAGCGCCACGTTCATGTCGGACGGCTGCGTCGCGACGCAGGCGCCGCTCGCGCCGAGGATCGCGTGGATGCGGTTGTAGCCTTCGCGCGCCGCGCAGCCCGAGCCCGGCACGCGCTTGTTGCACGACGCGAAGGCGGTGTCGTAGAAGTAGTAGCAGCGCGTGCGCTGCAGGAGGTTGCCGCCGACCGTCGCCATGTTGCGCAGCTGCGGCGAGGCGCCCGAGACCAGCGCCTGCGCCAGCAGCGGGTAGCGCGCGCGCACCAGCGCGTGGTTGGCGAGATCGCTGTTGCGCACCATGGCGCCGATGCGGATGCCGCCGCCGGCGCGCGGCATCACCGTGGTGAGCGGCAGCCGGCTCACGTCGACGAGCAGCATCGGCGTCGCCGCGCCACCCTTCATGAGGTCGATGAGATTGGTGCCGCCGGCGACGAAGGCGGCGCCGGGCTGCGCGCCGAGAGACAGCGCCTCGGCCACGCTCGTCGCGCGCTGGAAGCCGACGTCATTCATGCGCGCTTGACCGCGGCGACGTCGCGCACTGCGGTGACGATGTTCGAATAGGCGCCGCAACGGCAGAGATTGCCGCTCATCCGCTCGCGGATCTCGGCATCGCTGATGGCGACGGCCTTCATCTGGTCGG
>DAIMIM010000479.1:0-2511 GCA_036722755.1 Caldimonas sp.
GACGCTCGCCATGCCGCGGCATTGCCGCCGACATGCACGCCCTGGCCCGGGCTCGATCCGTTCGGCACGTCCTTGCGCACACGCAGCGGCATGTCGCTGTCGAAGTCGTGGTACGCGCCGGCGTAGACCTCGATCTCGGGCTTCGGCTCGGCGCTGGCGCGCACCAGCGCGCGACAGGAAGCCGCGGGCGTCCAGTCGTCGGCCCCGCCGACCAGCATCAACAGCTGGGCGACCGGCTCGTAGCCGCGCTTCACGTCGGCATCGCAGCCGGGATAGAACGCGACGGCGAATGCGGGATGTATCAGCGCGGTAGCGACGTCGCGATGGCGCGCGTTGGTCGCGGCCAGCACGGTGCTGGCGCCATTGGACCAGCCGACCAGGCCGATCCGCTTCACGTCGACGTCGGACCGCTCGGCCAGGTACGCAACCGCGCCGAGCGCATCGAGGCGGCGATTGGCCTGCGTCACGCGGCGCCTGCCGAGGCGTTGCGTGCAAAGCTCGGTTTCATAGCGGGCGGTCAGCGAATCGACGACCAGCACGTGATAGCCGGCGCGGTTGAAGAGCGCCGTGTAGTCGCGTATCCGCTTGCTGAGCTGACCGCGCTTGTCGTAGGGGCCATCGCAGCCGTGCAGCAGCGCCACCGCCGGCGCTGTCGAGGTCGAGGTCGAGGTCGAGGTCGAGGCGGGGAACCACAAGGCCGTCAGCATGACCGGCGCGCTGCCCTCGCCGTCGAGGCTCGGAAACGAGACCCGCTCATCGGCACGCGCGGCGAGCGATCCGGCCAGCGCGAGGCAGGCGAACAGCACCCGCATCGCAACGCTCATCTCAAGCCGCGCCTCTGCCGTGCGGCAGGATGCCGGGCGGATCGGGCTGCGCGCCCGGCTGGATCGCTTCGTAGTGCAGGAAGACCTCGTCGCCGTCCGGCTCGGCCGAGACGAGGCGCATGCGCCGCACGTCGGCGAGGTCGAAGCCGACGCCATCGGCCAGGCTCGGCGCCGGGCCGCCGACGACGAGCGGGCACAGCGTCAGGTGCATCTCGTCGATCGCATCGGCGGCGAGAAACTGGAACAGCAGGTCGCCACCAGCCTCGACAAGCAAACGCTCGACGCCGCGCCGCGCGATCTGCTCGAGCATCCAGGCGATCGGCATCCGCTCGCCCGCGGCGCCGCTCCAGCCGACGGCTTCGAGCGGGAAGCCGTCACGCAGCGACGCGGCGTTGGTGAGAAAGAGCGGACGGATCGCCTGCTCGGCGGCGAACTCGGGGATCAGCGGCACGTCGAGGCCGCGCGTGACGACGACGTTCCACGGCCGGCCGCGCAGGCGACTCCGATCGGCCGCGTCGGGCAACGCCGGGTGCGGCCAGTTGCGAAAGGTGGCGCCTCCGACCAGCACGGCGTCGGCGTCGGCGCGCAGCCGGCTCATGCGCGCGTGATCGCGCGGGCTGCCGAAGAACGCGAAGCGCCGCTCGCGCGTGTTGATGCGGCCATCGAGCGAGATCGCGGTGTTGCTGACGACCTTCAAGACGCTGTCCGGCGACCTCGCGTGATCTGCACGCCGGCCCATTCGAGGCCCTGCACCGGAGGCCGCTTCTTCACCGAGACGGTGACGTGGTCGACCAGGCGATTCTTCAGCACGACCTCGGCCAGCACCTCGGCGACCCGTTCGATGAGCAGGTACTCCTGGCCCTGGACCGCGTCGATGAGATCGGCGGCCAGCCGGTAGTCGACGGTCTTTTCGAGATCGTCGGAGACGCCGGCCTCGCGCAGCGACGGGCAGAACAGGCGCAGCTCGACGCGCAGCGATTGCGGCGTCGCCCGCTCCGGATCCGTGCAGCCGATCCGGCACGGCACTTCGAGGCCCTCGAGGAACAGGCAATCCATGTCGCTCATGTCAGCCTCTCATGCGTTCTGCTCGACCCAGCCGGCGACCGAGGCAAGCGCCTCGCCGAGCTGGGACGGATCGGTGCCGCCGGCCATGGCCATGTCGGCCTTGCCGCCGCCCTTGCCACCGACCTGCTGGGCGACGAAATTGACGAGCTCGCCGGCCTGGACGCGCGAGGTGCTGTCGGCGGTGACGCCGGCGGCGATCTGCACCTTCGCGCCATCGACCGCGGCGAGGACGACCACCGCCGTCTTCAGCTTGTCCTTGAGCTTGTCGAGCGTGTCGCGCAAGGTCCTGGCGTCAGCGCCGTCGAGCCGCGCCGCCAGCACCTTGAGCCCCTTGACGTCGACCGCCTGCGCCGCCAGGTCGCCGCCTTGCGAAGAGGCCAGGCGCCCCTTCACGGCGGCCAGCTCCCGCTCGAGCGAACGGACGTGCTCGAGCACTTGGCCGAGCCGGGCCGGCACCTCGGCAGGCGCCGCGCGCAAGGCGCCGGCCAGACGCTGCAACGTGCCTTCGAGCGTTTGCAGATAGGCCAACGCGTTGTCGCCAGTGACGGCCTCGACACGGCGGATGCCGGCGGCGACGCCGCTCTCGGCGACGATCTTGAACAGGCCGATGTCGCCGGTGCGC
>DAIMIM010000480.1:0-2504 GCA_036722755.1 Caldimonas sp.
CCCGGCTCGCTCTATTGCCACTTCGAGACCAAGGAAGCCCTGCTCCTGGCCGTGTACAAGGAAGGTGTCGAGCGCATCTCCAACGCGGTGGATGCCGCCGTGGCGCCGCTCGCCGCGCCCTGGGCACGCCTCGAAGCCGCCTGCGTCGCGCACCTGCGCTCGCTGCTCGACCAGACCGACTACTCGCAGGTCGTCATCCGCGTGCGGCCGAGCGACGCTCGGGTCGTCGAGCGCGAACTCGTCGCCTTGCGCGACCGCTACGAGGCGCGCTGGACGAAGCTCGTCGCCGCGCTGCCGCTCGAGCGCGGCGTCAACCGCAACGATGTGCGCCTGTTCCTGATCGGCGCGCTGAACTGGAGCCAGACCTGGTACCGCGACGGCGGCGCCTCGACGCCCGACCACATCGCCCGACGCTTCGTCGCCCTGATGAAGGCGAGCGTCGCCGCAAAGAGCAGTTGAAGTAGGAATGCCAATCGCTCGACACCCCCTTCACAGATCCGTGCTTGCGGAGCTACCGCACACGGCTCTTGCCTTGGGTTGTGACGACCAGACGCTGGTTCGGGTAAGGGTGGCAGATGCGGAGACTAGGCAACCAGCGCGCGATCAAGCGATGCATTCGACGCCATGGCAGGTGATGGGTCTGACTGCGGCGGCACAGCGTGCGATGCCACAGCCTGCCCACCTGCTGGCGCAACGCCCTCAGCCGCGCGCCGTTGCACGGCACGCCGAAGTACCGGCCATGCCCAGTCACCACCGCCCGCAGGTACTTGCCCTGCTCTGGGATGGGCTGATGCATGCGCCGTCTGAGTTCGAGCTTGACCGCCTGGAGTTTGGCTCACAGGCGTTTGGCACTGGTCAGGCGCAGAACCATGAACTTGCCCTTCCGGGTCTTGCCGCAGCAATGCGTAAAGCCCAGGAAGTCGAAGGTTTGCGGTTTGCCTTGCCCTCTACGGCGTCGGTTTTCGTGGGCAAAGCGCCCGAACTCGACCAGCCGTGTCTTGTCGGAGTGCAACTTCAGCCCGAATTGGCCCAGCCGTTCAGACACCGCGCGCCAGAAGCGCTCGGCGTCGTCGCGGAACTGGAACCCGGCCACCCAATCGTCGGCGTAGCGCACCGCGATCACGTCGCCCCGGGCATGGTGCCCCCGCCACTGCTTGACCCACAGGTCGAACGCGTAGTGCAGGTAGATGTTGGCCAAGAGCGGCGAGATGCTGCCGCCTTGGACCGTACCCAGTTCACTCTGCGTCAGCCTGCCTTCTTCCAGTACGCCCGCGTGCAGCCACTTCTTGATGAGCCGCACCACACGAGCGTCAGCCACGCGGTGCTCGATGAACTTCACCAGCCAGTCGTGTTCGATGGTGTCGAAGAACTTGGCGATGTCGGCATCGAGTATCCAGCTCACTCTTCTGTGGCTCACCCCTACGCTCACGGCGTCCAGCGCGTTGTGCGCGCTCTTGCCCGGCCTGAAGCCGTAGCTGAACCCGCAGAAGTCCTGTTCATAGATGGCACCAAGGACTTCGGCCGATGCGCGCTGGACGATCTTGTCCTCCAGCGCGGGCACGCCCAAGGGGCGCTTACTCCCGTCGGCCTTGTCGATGTAGACCCTCTTCACAGGCTGGGGCCTATAGCCCCCGCGGGCCAGCCGGTCGGACAGGTCCAGCAGATTGCGCTGCAAGTCCCCTCCATACGACTGCCAGGTCTGGCCGTCCACCCCAGCGGCTGCGTCGCGTTTGACGGCGAGATAGGCCTGCTCGAGACGTTCGACCGCGTAGATGTGATGCAGCAGGTTGGTGAACCTCGCACCCCGACGGCCCTTTGCCGTCTGTCGTATGCCATCGAGCGCGGTTCCCACGTCATAGACCCGGCTGGTTCTCCGGGACATGCGCGCCGCAACGGCATTGCCCTTGGCCTGTCGCCTTCCCTCCACTACCTCCGCCGCCGCAGGGGTTTGCCCCGCAGCCTTGTTCGGCAGCTTCTTCGGTACTACGCAACAGTCCGACTTCCCGCGCCTTTGGCTCATCGTCGTACGCCCTTGGGCTTCACGATGCGCTCTGCACCAAGCGCTTCCCAGCGCGATGCAGAAGGACGCGGGATCTCCCGGTTCCCGAGCGAGATGTTTCCGCGCGTGCGCGGGGTCTGTGACCGCGCGGGGTCCGCTGCTGCCTCGCCAATACGGCAGCACCGGTGTGGCCTTCGGCATGTTCCTACTGCCTCGACACCCCGGTCTACCCACAGCTCTCGCTGCGGGGCATGGATTACGCGGCTCAATACCCGGCCCGCGCGTACCCCTGTCAACGCTTCGCCCACTTCCTCACGAATGTGCACGCATGACTCGGGGCCGCCGTAGCTGGCTAAGCTTTCAACGTATGACTCTTTCATTCACAACATCTCGCCGGTTTTGACCGGCGCACAGGAGCATCCATGGTCATCAAGTCGCCGAAGGCGTCCTGTGGCGCCGAATGCATGCGCCTGGAGCAGTTGCCCAACATCGGGCCGGCGCTGGC
>DAIMIM010000481.1:0-2501 GCA_036722755.1 Caldimonas sp.
CGGATCTCGCGCTTGCCGGCGTTGATCATCGGCTCGATCGTGAACATCATGCCGGCCTTGAGCTCGTCGAGCGTGCCTGGCCGGCCGTAGTGCAGGACCTGCGGCTCTTCATGGAAGCGCGTGCCGATGCCATGGCCGCAGAACTCGCGCACGATCGAAAAGCCCTGCGACTCGGCGAAGGTCTGGATCGCGTTGCCGATGTCGCCGAGGTGGGCGCCGGGCTTGACCTTGACGATGCCCTTCCACATCGCGTCGTAGGTGATGGCGATCAGCCGCCTGGCCGCGATCGAGCCTTCACCGACGACGAACATGCGGCTGGTGTCGCCGTGCCAGCCGTCCTTGATGACGGTGACGTCGATGTTGACGATGTCGCCGTTCTTGAGCGGGCGGTCGTTCGGAATGCCGTGGCAGACCTGGTGGTTGATCGACGTGCAGATCGACTTCGGGTAGGGCTTGTAGCCCGGCGGCGCGTAGTTGAGCGGCGCCGGAATGGCATGCTGCTCGTTGACGATCAGGTCGTGGGCGAGCTTGTCGAGCGCCTCGGTCGTGACGCCGGGCTTGACGTGCGCGGTCAGCATGTCCAGCACCTCGGAGGCGAGGCGCCCGGCGACACGCATGCCCTCGACGTCGCCCTCGCTCTTGATCGAAATTGTCATGGGCCGATTATCGTCGTCCGGCCGCCGGGCCGCCCCAAGGCCGGGCGCGCCCCCTCGGGGGCAGCGACCGCAGGGAGCGTGCGGGCCTCGTGATCGGGGCCCTAGAATCCCGGGTTTCCACGGGGGTTCCCCGCCCCGCGCGATGGCCATCGGCAAGCACCTGAACTTCTTCGAGGGCGGCAATGCGCTCTCGCAATTTCGCGCCGCGGCGCTGCTCGACAAGCTGCGCGCCGTCGCGCCGACGCTCGATTCGGTCCGCGCGCGATTTCTGCACGTCGTCTGGAGCGAGGCGCCGCTCGAAGGCAGCGATCTCGGCCGCGCCGAGGCGCTGCTGCACTATGGCGCACCGTTTTCCGTCGCGCCGTGCGACCTCGCGTTCGTCGTCTCGCCGCGCCTCGGAACCATCTCGCCCTGGGCGTCGAAGGCCACCGACATCGCCCGCAACTGCGGCTTGCCGGTGCACCGCGTCGAGCGCGTCACCGAGTTCCAGATCGGCCTGCGACAGGGCCTGTTCCGAGGCGCGAAGCATCCGGCCGATGCGCAGCTCGACGCCGTCGCCGCGCTGCTGCACGACCGCATGACCGAAAGCGTGCTCGCCGACCGCGACGAGATCGCGCACCTCTTCGACGAGAAGAAGGCCGAGCCGCTGGTCACTGTCCGTGTCGACGACGACGGCCACGCGCTCGCAGCCGCGAACGAGCGGTTCGGCTTGGCCCTGTCGGCCGACGAGCTCGCCTACCTGCACCGCGCGTTCCGCGAGATCGGACGGGCGCCGACCGATGCCGAGCTGATGATGTTCGCGCAGGCCAACAGCGAGCATTGCCGGCACAAGATCTTCAACGCCGCGTTCACCATCGACGGCAAGGCGCAGGAGCGCTCGATGTTCTCGATGATCCGCAACACCCACGCGCTGGCGCCACAGCACACCGTCGTCGCCTACAGCGACAACGCGTCGGTGATGGAAGGGGGCGAGATCGAGCGCTGGCTGCCCGAGTCGGAGGCGACCGCGTCGCGGTACCAGGCCCGGCGCGGCGCAGTGCATGTGTTGATGAAGGTCGAGACGCACAACCACCCGACCGCGATCTCGCCGTTCCCCGGCGCCTCGACTGGCGCCGGCGGCGAGATTCGCGACGAAGGCGCGACCGGTCGCGGCTCGAAGCCGAAGGCGGCCCTGACCGGCTTCACCGTGTCCAACCTGCACCTGCCGGCGCTGCCCGGCTGCTCGGGCCCCGACCGGCCCGAGCCCTGGGAACGCGCGCCCTACGGCAAGCCGGCGCACATCGCCGCCGCGCTGCAGATCATGATCGAAGGACCGCTCGGCGGCGCCGCCTTCAACAACGAATTCGGGCGCCCCAATCTCAACGGCTACTTCCGTGTCTTCGAGCAGACGCTCGCCGGCCAGCGGCGCGGCTACCACAAGCCGATCATGATCGCCGGCGGGCTCGGCTCGATCGACGCGACGCAGACGCACAAGATCGAATTCCCGGCCGGCACGCTGCTCGTGCAACTGGGTGGGCCCGGCATGCGCATCGGCATGGGGGGCGGCGCGGCCAGCTCGATGGCCGCGGGCGCCAACGCGGCCGAGCTCGACTTCGATTCCGTGCAGCGCGGCAACCCGGAGATCCAGCGGCGCGCGCAGGAGGTCATCAACCACTGCGTCTCGCTGGGCGTGGCGAACCCGATCCTGGCGATCCACGACGTCGGCGCGGGCGGCCTGTCGAATGCGTTCCCCGAGCTCGTCGACGGAGCGCATCGCGGCGGCGCTTTCGAGCGCGACGCCATCCCGGTCGAGGAGAGCGGTCTGGCGCCGAAGGAGATCTGGTGCAACGAGAGCCAGGAGCGCTA
>DAIMIM010000482.1:0-2499 GCA_036722755.1 Caldimonas sp.
CTCGGCCTGGCGGCCGAGGATGCCGCCCTTGGCGTTGATCTGCTCGATCGCCAGCTGGCAGCCGATCAGCTCGTTCTTGCCGACCGCCGCGTACGTGCCGGTAAGCGGGTTGTCGAGACCGATCTTCACCGTCTCGGCGGCACGCGCCGGGATGATGAACGGCGATGCGATCTGCAACAGGCCCGCGCCGGCCGCGGCCCGAATGACGGTGCGGCGATGCAACGGGATCTTGGTGTCGGAAGTGGTCATGGCCTGTCCTGTCTCGTAGTAGTGACCTGCGGGACGCAGGGCGTGTTGTGCCAGACCGCCTGAATCTCTGCTCGACGTCGACGACGAGGAGCGCGCGGGCCAGAGCAGCGAAATGCTAGATCGCCACCTGCGGAAAGCGCAATGGGAACTGCCCGTGCGGGCCGACCCTTATAGCGGCGGCCCCGCCGACCATGCCCGTCGGCCACCCGGCACACTAGCGCCATGAGACTCCTGGTCATCAGCGGCGGCGTCTTTCTAGGCGAGGCGGTGCTGCGCGCCGCACGCGCGCGCGGCCATGCGATCACCGTGTTCCGCCAGGGCAAACTCACACGCGACCGCGAAGCGGAGATGAGCGCGCGCTGGCGCACCGAGGTGCCCGAGGCTCGCCAGGCGGTGCGCTCCGGATGACGGCGCAGACGACGCAGGTCGCGATCATCGGCGCCGGTCCGGCCGGGTTGCTGCTCGGCGCACTGCTCGCGAAGGCCGGCGTCGATGCGGTGATCGTCGAGCAGCGCAGCCCAGAGTACGTGCTCGGACGGATCCGCGCCGGCGTGCTCGAGCAAGTGACGGTCGATCTGCTCGATGCGGCCGGCGCCGCGACGCGACTGCATGCCGAAGGCCTGCCGCACGACGGCATCGAGCTCTCGTTCGGCGGTGCGCGCCACCGCATCGACATGCACAGGCTCACCGGCGGCAAGCGGGTGATGGTCTACGGCCAGACCGAGGTGACGCGCGACCTGATGGACCTGCGCGCCGCCTGTGGCCTGACGACGATCTACGACGCCGCGAAGGTCGTGCCGCACGGCTTCGACGGCGATCGGCCGAGCGTTCGCTACAGGAAGGATGGCGCCGAGCACACGCTGCGCTGCGACTTCATCGCCGGCTGCGACGGCTACCACGGCGTCAGCCGGCAAAGCGTTCCCGAGCGGGCGCTGAACACCTTCGAGCGCGTCTACCCGTTCGGCTGGCTCGGCGTTCTGTCGGAAACGCCGCCCGTCTCGCACGAGCTCATCTATTCGAACCATGCGCGCGGCTTCGCCCTTTGCAGCATGCGCTCGGCGACGCGCAGCCGCTACTACGTGCAATGCGCGCTCGACGACCACGCCGAACACTGGAGCGACGACGCGTTCTGGAACGAGTTGCGCTCGCGCCTCGATCCGCAAGCCGCCTCGACGCTCGTCACCGGTCCGTCGATCGAGAAAAGCGTTGCTCCCTTGCGCAGCTTCGTCGCCGAGCCGATGCGCTTCGGCAAGCTCTTGCTCGCCGGCGACGCGGCGCACATCGTGCCGCCCACCGGCGCCAAGGGGCTCAACCTCGCCGCCGGCGACGTCGGCCTGCTCGCGCGCGCGCTCGCCGAACACTACGCCGACAGGAGCGACGCCGGCATCGACAGCTACTCCGAACGGTGCCTGCGCCGCGTCTGGCGCGCCGAGCGCTTTTCGTGGTGGTTCACCTCGCTCATGCACCAGTTTCCGGAGACAGGCGCATTCGGGCAGAAGATGCAGACGGCCGAGCTCGACTACCTCGTCCACTCCGAAGCCGCCTCGACGGCGCTGGCGGAGAACTACGTCGGGCTGCCGCTCGACGCCTGAGCGACCACGGCGATGCCGGCCCAGCGCACATCCGGCCAGGGCTGGCCGGGCGGTCGCAAATCTGGCAAGCGGGCCTGTCTTGCTCGAACTCAGTTCGACACTTCCTGGTGGATGAAACGGAACGTCAGTCGATCGACGTGCTCACGGTAGCGTCGGGCCGATCCATCACACGGCCCTCACGCCTGCGCGACCGAAAGCCACCGGTCCAGCATCGCCCGATCTCCGAGGAGCGCCTCGCTCGCTCCTTCATGGACGATCGAGCCCCGGTCGAGCAGGATCGCTCGCTGCGTGATCGGCAGCACCAGGCGTGGGTTCTGCTCGACGATGATGGCCGAGACGCCCTCCTCGCGCACGACGCGCGCGATCGACGCCAGCAGCTCGTTGACGATGATCGGCGCCAGCCCTTCGAGCGGCTCGTCGAGCAGCAGCAGCTTCGGATTGAGCACCAGCGCGCGCGCCACCGCGAGCATCTGCTGCTCGCCGCCCGAGAGCTGGTCGCCCATGTTCGACTGGCGTTCCTCCAGCCGCGGAAACATCGCGTAGACGCGCGACAGCGTCCACGGCCCCGGCCGCGCGACCGCGCTGAGGTTCTCGCCGACGGTCAGCGACTTGAAGATGTTGCGCTCCTGCGGCACCCAGCCGATGCCGGCGGCGGCGC
>DAIMIM010000483.1:0-2489 GCA_036722755.1 Caldimonas sp.
GATCTGCCGGCTCGTCACGAACTTGCCTTCGCGCCCGGCGAGCGGCGAGTTGTTGACGCAGAAGTTCATCGTCAGCGTCGGCTCGTCGACCTGCAGCATCGGCAGCGGCAGCGGGTTCTCGAGATCGGTCAGCGTCACGCCGATGCCGATGCCTTCGATGCCGTTGATGAGGACGATGTCGCCCGGCCCGGCTTCGCTGGCCTGCTGCCGCTCGAGGCCTTCGAATTTCAGAACCTGGTTGACGCGCGCCTTGATCGGCGTCGAATCGGGGCCGGAGTAGACGGCGACGTCCTGCATCGGCTTCAGGGTGCCCTGGTTGATGCGGCCGATGCCGATCCGCCCGACGTAGGTCGAATAGTCGAGCGAGCAGATCTGCAGCTGCAGCGGATCGTCGGGCGAGCCTTCGTGCGCCGGCACGTGCTGGAGCACAGCGTCGAACAGCGGCCCGAGATCGGTTCCGGTCTCGCCCTTGGCGAGCGTCGCCCAGCCGTTCAGGCCCGACGCGTAGATCACCGGGAAATCGAGCTGCGCCTCGGTCGCGCCGAGCTTGTCGAACAGATCGAACGTGGCATTGACGACGTAGTCCTCGCGGGCACCGGGCCGGTCGACCTTGTTGACGACGACGATCGGCTTCAGACCGAGCGCCAGCGCCTTTCGGGTGACGAAGCGGGTCTGCGGCATCGGCCCCTCGACGGCGTCGACGAGCAGCAGCACCGAGTCGACCATCGACAACACGCGTTCGACCTCGCCGCCGAAGTCGGCATGGCCAGGCGTGTCGACGATGTTGATGTGCGTGCCCTTCCACTCGACGGCGCAGTTCTTGGCGAGGATCGTGATGCCTCGCTCGCGCTCGAGGTCGTTCGAGTCCATGACGCGCTCGGACACCTTTTCGTTGGCGCGAAAGGTGCCGCTCTGGCGCAGCAGCTGGTCGACGAGCGTGGTCTTGCCATGGTCGACGTGGGCAATGATGGCGATGTTTCTGATCTGGCGGGTCATGGGGCGAGGCCTGCGAATGCGAGTGAAGGGCGGGCCGGCGCAGCGATGCGTCCGACCTCGGCGGGGCTGAGCAGGCGGGTGGCGATGAGCTCGCCGCCGGCGATGTGGGCGATGCCGAGGAAGGCGGCAGGCTCGGGTCCGTAGACGCGCACCATCGGTGCGTCGGCGAGGTCGGTTTGCCGGCGCATGCCGGTCAGAAACCTGCCGGCCTCATCGCCCGCAAGATGCACGGCGGGCCAGTGCGCCACCAGCACGTCGGCAGGCAGCAGCAGCGAGGCCCGGTCACTTTCTGGCAGGGCCTCGAGCGCCTCGATGGTCACGGCATTGGCGAGCGACAGGTTGCCGCTGCCGGTTCGGCGCAGCGCCGCGAGGTGTGCGCCGCAACCCAGCGCCGCGCCGATGTCTTCGGCGAGGGTTCGGATGTAGGTGCCCTTGCTGCATGACACGTCGAGGGTCCAGCAGTCGCCCTCGCCTTCGACGATGCCGATCGCATGCACGGTCACCGCGCGCTCGTTGCGCTCGACCTCGATGCCGGCACGGGCGTATTCATAGAGTGGCTTGCCGTCCTTCTTGAGCGCGGAATGCATCGGCGGACGTTGCCCTTGCGTGCCCGTGAATGCCGCGCATGCCGCTTCCAGCGCTGCACGATCGATGGCCGCCGGTTGCGAGCGCAGCACCTCGCCTTCGAGGTCGCCCGTTGTCGTGGTGACGCCGAACCGAAGGGTCGCGCGATAGCGCTTGTCGGCATCGAGGCTGGCTTGGGCGAGCTTGGTCGCGGCGCCGAAGCACAGCGGCAGGACGCCCGTCGCCAGCGGGTCGAGCGTGCCGGTGTGGCCGGCCTTTTCGGCGCCGAGCAGGCGCCTGGCCATTTGCAACGCCGCGTTGCTCGACACGCCGAGCGGCTTGTCGAGCACGAGCACGCCGTCGAGGGCGCGGCGCGGCGTGCGCGTGGCCATCAGTCCTTGGCCTGCGAGGCGTTGGCCTGCGCGATCAATGCCGTCAGCTCGGCGGCGCGCTCGGTCGTGCGGTCGAACTTGAAATGCAGCGTCGGCACGGTGTGGATCTGCAGGCGCTTGAAGAGGCCGTTGCGAATGAAGCCGGCCGCCTCGTTGAGCGCCGTCTCGCACTCCGCCGAGTCGCCCACGAGCACCGAGAAGAAGATCGTCGCGTGCGCGTAGTCGGGCGTGACCTCGACGGCATGGATCGTCACCATGCCGATGCGCGGATCCTTCAGGTCGCGGATCAGCTCGGCGACGTCGCGCTGGATCTGGTCGGCGACGCGAAAGCCGCGGTTGGGAATGGAGCGTTTGTGTCGCATGGTGTTCGATTGCGGGCCCGCAAAGAAGAACCCCGCCGACTTGTGGAGGGCGGGGTTCGGAGGAAGCCGTATCCGCCTACAGCGTTCGCGCGATTTCCTTGACCTCGAAGAACTCGAGCAGGTCGCCTTCCTTGATGTCGTTGTAGTTCTTCAGCTTGATGCCGCACTCGAAGCC
>DAIMIM010000484.1:0-2476 GCA_036722755.1 Caldimonas sp.
TCGACCTACGGATTAAGAGTCCGCTGCTCTACCAACTGAGCTAAGAGCCCGAAAAACTAATGTGTCTCGGTGGGCGTTGGTGTGGGTTGTGCGGGGCTCGAACCCACGACCTACGGATTAAAAGTCCGCTGCTCTACCAACTGAGCTAACAACCCGCCGAGCCCACGATTATAAGGTGGCGGGTGTCGTTCGCTGGCCAACCCGGAGTGCCGCGAATTCTAGCGCACGGGCTGCGGCGACCATGCCGAAGGTGGCCGTCACGCCGACGCTCGAGCCGTAGCCGTGGCAGTTGAGCGAGCCATCGACGCCGCACGCGTCGCCCTCCGGCGCCGCCACCGCTTCGCGCGAGAAGACGCATGTCAGGCCGATCGCGCCTGTGCGTGCCGCGCCGTGAAACTTGCGCAGCCTCTGGCGCAGCGATGCGAGCACCGGATCGTGCGTCGTTTCGGCGAGATCGGCGACCTCGACGCGCTCCGGTGCCCGCTTGCCGCCCGCTGCGCCGACGATGATCAGCGGCGTCGTCGTTGCCAGCGCCCAGGCCGCCATGACCGCCTTGGCGCTGGCCTGGTCGCACGCATCGACCACCACGTCGACCGGCGTCACCAGCAACGCCGGCCAGTTCGCGGCGGCGACGAATTCTTCGACCGCATGCACGATGCAGCCCGGGTGGATGTCGGCGATGCGCTGTCGCAGCGCCTCGACCTTGGCCATGCCGAGCGTGCTGCCCGATGCCTGCACCTGACGGTTGACGTTCGATTCGCCGACCTGGTCGAGATCGATCAGCGTCAGCTCGGCGACGCCGCTGCGCGCCAGCGCCTCGGCCGTCCACGAGCCGACGCCGCCGACGCCCACGACCGCGATGCGCGCGGCGCGAATGCGCGTGTACGCGGCGTCGCCATACAACCGGCGCAGGCCACCGAAGCGGCGCTCGAGATCGGCATCGCCAACCGAGCGCGCCGCGACGATGGCGGCAAGCTCCGCGCTCGCCGGGCCCGAGCTCACCGGAGCGAAGCCAGGCGGTCCTTGCCCGCCTGCGCCGCTTCCGATTTCGGGTAGGTCTTCAAGAGCTCGTCGATCGTCTTCTTCGCCGCCCTGGTGTCCTTCAGCTCGGCCTGGCAGTTGGCGATAGCGAGCAGCGCCTCGGGCGCGTGCGGGCTGTCCGGTGCCGCGGCAACGAGGCTTCGGAACGAGGCGATCGCGTCCTTGTAGGCGCGCTGCCCGTACTGCGCGTTGCCGAGCCAGAACAGCGCCGACGGGCGATAGCCGGTCGACGGATAGCGCTTGAGCAGCGTGGCGAAACCGGACGACGCATGGTCGAACTCGCCCTTGCGAAATCCGGCCAGCGCGTCGTCGTAGGCGCGCTTCTCGTCGGCGTCGACCGTGATCTCGCGGTCGTCGACGGTCACTTTCTGCGGCTCGACCTTGCGCAGGCGGTCATCGACGCCCTGGACGATGTCGGTCTGCTTGCGCTGCAGCTCGGCGACGTCGCGCGTGAGTTGCTCGATCTGGCCGCGCAGCTTGGCGTTGTCGCCGCGCTGCAGCTCGATCTGCGAGTTGAGATCGAGCAGGCTGCGCTTGAGCTGGACGATCTGCTCCGACATCTGCGTCATCTGCTCGGCCTGTCGCGTGCGCGCCTGCTCGTTGCTCTGCTCGATCTGCTTTCTCAGATCGAGGATGGCGCGACGCGCCTCGTCGTCGTCGAAGATGCCGGCGTGCGCCGGCACCGAGAAGGCCGCCGCGAGCCCGAGCAGGCCGGCCGCAACGGCGCTTCGCCCGAAGGTGCGCGATCTGCTCACTTCGTGACCAGCTCGGCGCGCCGATTCTTGGCCCATGCCTCTTCGTTATCGCCTTGCACGGCCGGGCGTTCCTTGCCGAAGCTCACGGCCTCGAGCTGGGTCGGCTGGGCGCCCAGCAGCTCGAGCGACTTGACGACCGCTTCGGCGCGGCGCTGGCCGAGCGCGAGGTTGTATTCGCTGCTGCCGCGGTCATCGGTGTGCCCCTGCACCGCCATGTGCTCCTTCGGGTCTTTCTGGAGCTGCCGCGCATTGGCCTCGATGACCGGCCGATAGTCGTCGCCGACCACGTAGCTGTCGAAGTCGAAATAGACGACGCGCGGAAGATTCGACATCGCCGAACTCCGGCCGTTCGTGGCGTCGACGCTGGCGACGCTGGTCTGCGAGGAGCTGGCGCCGCTGCCCTGACCGGCGACGATGCCCGCTCCCGTGCGCGTTTCGACCGGCGCCTTGTCGTCGAGCTTGACGCTCGAGCACGCTGCGAGCGACGCGGCGGCGAGCAGCGTCAACAGGTGGCGATGGGAGAGTTTCATGATGCTTCCTTTGCTTTGTTGAAATGCACGACCGGGAACCGGCCGTCAACGCCCGAAGGGGCCCCACACCGGCTCGCGCAGATCGGCCGTCTGTGACGGCAGGCGAGCCTTGATCTTGCCATCGAGCGTGGTCGTCATCAACACGCTGCG
>DAIMIM010000485.1:0-2476 GCA_036722755.1 Caldimonas sp.
CACTTCGGCGTGCGCGAGCACGCGATGGGCGCGATCGTCAACGGCCTGGCCGCGCACGGCGGCTTCATCGGCTACGGCTCGACCTTCCTGATCTTCTCCGACTACATGCGGCCGCCGATCCGCCTCGCCGCGCTGATGGGACTGCACGTCGTCCACGTCTTCACGCACGACAGCCTGGCGCTCGGCGAAGACGGGCCGACGCACCAGCCGATCGAGCAGCTCGCCAGCCTGCGCGCGATCCCGAAGCTCACCGTAATCAGGCCCGGCGACGCCAACGAGACCGCGGTCGCCTGGAAGGTGGCGATCGAGACGCGCGACCGTCCGGTGCTGCTTTCCCTGACGCGCCAGAACGTCGCCACGCTCGACCGCGGCAAGTACGCCAGCGCCGAAGGCCTGCGCCGCGGCGCCTACGTGCTGAGCGACGCGACGGATGCGGTGCCCAGGCTCATCCTGATGGCGAGCGGCTCCGAGGTCGGCCTCGTCGTCGCGGCCGCCGAACGCCTGCGCAGCGACGGCGTGGCCGTGCGCGTCGTCTCGATGCCGAGCTGGGATCTCTTCGAGATGCAGCCGAAGAGCTATCGCGACGAGGTGCTGCCGCCGCAGGTCACGGCGCGCCTGTCGGTCGAGCTCGGCGTCGAGCAGGGCTGGGATCGCTACGTCGGCGACCGCGGCGACACGCTGGCCATCGATGGGTTCGGCGCCTCGGCGCCGGCCGAGGTGCTTCTCGACAAGTACGGCTTCACGGTCGACAACGTCGTCGCGCGCGCGCGAAAGCTGTTGCCGAACTGAGCGACGACGGCCCGTCGAACAAGGCCTTTTTCCTCTCGGTTATCGGGCTCTCCGGAGGCCCTTTCGACCGAGAACAGACACACGGGCGAGACGCCGTTCGTGAAGAATCGGCACCATGGATCCCGATGCCGAACGCCTGTTCCACGAAGGCAATGCCCATCTGCAGGCGCACGACCACGGACGCGCGGAGGCGTGCTTTCGACAGGCCGTGACGATCGAGCCGTTGCTGGCCGAGGCCCATGCCAATCTCGGCTGGGTCGTGGCCAGGGGCGGCGAGGCGGATCTGGCGGGAAGCCACTACCAGCGCGCGCTCGCGCTCAGCTCCGGCGACGTCCAGCTCCGCCTCAACTACGGCGCCTTTCTTGCCAGGATGAAACGCTACGAGGCGGCCGAGCGCGTCTATTTCGGCGCCGTCGATCTCGACCCCGTGCGACCGCAGGTGTGGTCCAACCTGGCCGCGCTCTACGCACAGATGGAGCGCTTCGAGGAGGCCGAGGACTGCTGCCGCAAGAGCCTGTCGCTCGACCCCGGCTACGTCAAGGCGCACATCAACCTCGCCTTCCTGTGCCTGCGCCGCGGCCTCTTCGGCGAAGGCCTCGCGCACTACGAATGGCGACCCTGGCAGGCCGACCTCTCGAAGCACGTGGCCGGGCCACGCTGGGCCGGCGAGTCGCTGATCGGCAAATCGATCGTCGTCGGTCACGAGGCCGGCCACGGCGATGCGATCCAGTTCAGCCGCTACGCCGGCTTGCTCAAGCAGCGCGGCGCATCACGCGTCGCCCTCGTCTGCCCGCAGGCGCTGCGCGATCTCTTCGCCTCGCTCGACGGCGTCGACGCGGTGGTGGGCTTCGACGACGCGCTCGCCGGCGACTGGGACGTGTGGACGTCGCTGATGAGCCTGCCCTTTCATCTGCAGACCCGGCTCGACACGATCCCCGCAACGCTTCCCTATCTTCGCTCGCGCCCGGACCAGATCGCGCGCTGGGGCGCACGCTTGCCGAGCGCGGGCGCGCGCGTCGGCCTCGCCTGGCGCGGCAACGCGACCTTCGAGAACGACGCCGATCGCTCGATCCCTTCGCTCGACGATCTCCGGCCCCTCGGCCGCGCCGGCGACGTGCGCTTCATCAGCCTGCAGCTGGCGCGTCGTGCCGCCGACAAGGGCGCGGCGCTCGACCTGTTCGACATCACCGCCGACATCGAGAGCTTCGCGGACACGGCAGCGATCATCTCGAACCTCGACCTCGTGATCAGTGTCGACACGGCCGTGGCCCATCTCGCCGCCGCGCTCGGCAAGCCGTGCTGGGTCATGCTGCCGCGGCACATGACCGACTGGCGCTGGCTCTCGGGCCGCACCGACTCGCCCTGGTATCCCGGCTCGATGCGGCTCTTCAGGCAACCGCGTGATGGCGACTGGGCGACGGTCGTCGCCGCCATCGGCGCCGAGCTGACAACCTTCCTGCTCGAGCGGTCGGCCGACGCCGGCAACTGAGGCCGCGTCGCTACGCTAGCCGCCTGCTCTACGACGGCGCGACGGTATCGGCGCAGATGGATCGCGACCCGAAGGCGGCCGCGGCTGCGCGCGCGGCGGCGTCGATGATGCTCGACGCGGCGCTGGCGCCGAGCCAGGGCGGTTGACAGACCCTAGTCGCCGCCGAGGAGATGCCGGTCGCGCAGCTCGCGCTTGAGC
>DAIMIM010000486.1:0-2470 GCA_036722755.1 Caldimonas sp.
TGTTCGGCTACGTCGGCGGCGTCGTGATCGGCGACACGATCTGCGTACCGCAAGCCTCGCAGGTCTGGACGGGCGACGGCTATGCCTTCGGTTCGGTATTCGACGCGCAGATCGACGCGGCCCTCGCACGCGTCGCCCGACTGGCGTCCGAATTTGCCAACACGCTCGAGGCGACGTTGTCATGACGTCGACGAGCAAGCGGAATCGCCAGGAGGCAGTCCTCGAAGACACCCCTTGCGGAATCATCTCGGACCGCGATCGGCTAGGGCTTCCCAATCGCTACGTGGCTGGTCATCTCGCCGAGATGACCTTGCAAGCGTTCAACGCGTTGCGCGGCGCGACAAGGGACCTTCTGCTCGAGACGCTGGCCTCTCGCGACGAGAGCCTCGCGCAGCGAATCGCCAGCGGCACCCTGCTGGCGTGGGTCGGTGATCCGAGGATTCGGAGCCGAGCTCCCGCGATGCACGATATTCCCGGCGGCGTGGCGGAGATCGGTCTGGCTGCCGACGCGGTCGGCGCAGTGCTCGAACGCTGCAGCGGCCTTGGATTGCAGCGCCAGTGGATCGAGAAGGAATGCCCGCGTCATCGTCTGACGCTGACGAGCTTCCGGTTGGCCAGATTTCCTGTCACCAATGCCGAATACCGTGATTTCCTGATCGCCACCGGCCATGCCGAGTTGCCGAGCAGCTGGTCGTTTCGGCAGTTTCCGTGCGAGCGCGCCAACCATCCCGTTTACACCGTGAGCGCAGCCTCCGCCGATGCCTACGCCGCGTGGCTGGCTCGCAGCACCGGGCGCGGCTTTCGTTTGCCCAGCGAAGCCGAGTGGGAGCGGGCTGCCGGGGGACCTGAGGCGTGCGAGTTCCCATGGGGCGAGTCCTTCGACGCCGAGCTCGCGAACACGGCGGAGACGGGTCTCTTCAACACTTCGCCGGTCGGGGCATTCGTCGGCGGCGAGTCTGCATTCGGTCTCGCCGACATGGCCGGCAACGTCGAGGAGTACGTGGCGGACGACTACGCGCCCTATCCCGGCGGCTCATACATTTCCGATCACCTCGCGCAGATTCACGGCACGTACCGGATCGCACGTGGTGGCAGCTTTGCCCGCTGGCGCGATCTGGCACGCACGCGAAGGCGGCACGGCCAGAACCCGCGCTCGGCGACGTATGCCATGGGTTTTCGCCTCGCCGAAACCGTTTGACGGCACCCACCCGCATCGAGGCGACATGGCCCATCTGTTGATCATCGAGCTGCCGGGCGGCGATGACACCGACCTCCTTATCGCTGCGATCACGCGCGGCGACGAGTTCACGTTCCTGAGCGCACAGCTGGATCACTATCGGAATCAGCCAGCAGTTTGGTCATTGCTCGAGGCGGCGCGGGAGTTGATCGACGTCCCGGGATTCGACGACATCGAGGTCATGCGGCGCGTGCTGGACGTTCATGCATGCCGCCGCATCGACGCGGTTCTCTGTCTGCTCGACATCCGGCTGGTCGAGGCGGCACGGCTGGCCGAGAAGCTCAACGTGCGACACATCAGCCCAGCGACTGCTCGCCTGTTGCGAGACAAGGTCAGCGTGCGCAGCCGGTTGGCCGAGCGTGGCATTGCGCAGCCGGCATTCGAGTTTGCCGAGTCGAATGCCCAATTGCAGGCCGCCGTGCAGCGGCTAGGTCTGCCGGTTCTGATCAAGCCGGCCGACGGCTACGGTTCGCAAAACATCGTCGTCCTGCGACATGCGCAGGACCTCGATCCTCTCCTGACGCCACTGACCCAAATGCTGCCGAGTCGGGCGGACTACGGCCTGGGAGTCGTCGCCAACGATCGGCTGCTGGTCGAACGCTACCTGAGCGGGACGTTCTTCGGTTGCGATACGTTGTCGGTCGACGGGCGACACACCATCGTCGGGCTGCACCAGAAGGTGATGTTCGAGCCGCCTTCGTTCGCCATGCGAGGCAGCACGTTCGTGCCGCCATCCATGCCGAACGCGAACGCATCGATGATCGAGCGCTACGTCGTGTCGCTGCTGGATGCCGTTGGCTTCAATTGGGGCGCCGCCCACACGGAACTGATGCTGACGGCCGAGGGCCTGCACGTGATCGAGATCAACCCGCGCCTGGTGGGCGCCAAGATCGCGCGACTGGTCAGCCATTCGCTCGGGCAATCGCAGCACGCCAGGCTGATCGCTGCGCACCTCGGCGTGCAACCCACCGAGCCGGAGCCCTCAGATGCCCTGGTGGGTGTCATCCGCTGGATCGTCGCCGCGCAGCCGGGCGTGCTGGAGACAGTGCGGTTGCCGCAGTGGAATGACCCGCGCATCCGCTGCGTCGAAGTCCTGAAGCGGCCCGGCGATCCGGTGTGGCCTCCCTTCGAGAACGCGGACCGGATCGGCTACGTGATGGTTTGCGGCGCCGACCGCGAGGAAGCCGAGCGAATTGCCGATCGCGTTGTCGCCGAGGCGACGGTGGTCCTCAA
>DAIMIM010000487.1:0-2470 GCA_036722755.1 Caldimonas sp.
GAGCAGCAACACGCTGAGCGGCGTCATCAGCAACATCACCTTCAACCTGAGCAAGATCACGTCGCAGCCGGTGACGGTCAACGTGTCGCGCAACACCGACCCGATCAAGAGCGACGTGACGGCCTTCGTCGCCGCGTACAACGCCCTCAACGGCTACCTGGCGTCCGAGACGGCCTACGACCCGACGAGCAAGACGGCCGCGCCGCTGCAGGGCGACAGCACGGCCACCAGCATCCAGAACCAGCTGCACGCGATGCTCTCGCAGTCGACCGGCGCCTCGAGCACGTTCTCGTCGCTGAGCTCGCTCGGCGTGCAGGTGCAAAAAGACGGCTCCGTGCTGTTCGACGCCACGACCTTCAACAACGCCATCGCCAATCTGCCGGAAGTGACGAAGGCGCTCTCGAACGTCGACCCGAAGAACGCCCTGAACAACGGCTTCGGCAAGCGCTTCTCGGACTGGACGGGATCGCTCCTGTCGGTCGGCGGCTCCTTGCCCGGCAAGACGGCCTCGATCCAGTCGACCATCACCTCGAACCAGAAGGACCAGCAGTCGATGCAGGACCGTCTCACGCAGACGCAAGCCCGGCTGCAGGCGCAATACACGGCCCTCGACACGACGATGTCGCAGGCGAACTCGCTGGCTGCGTTCGTGACGCAGCAGTTCTATTCGAAATCGAGCTTCGGCTCGACCTCCGGCTCGAACTGATCGGCCGGCCGCAGCCGGTCGGCAGGCGCGCCAGGCGCGCCAGGCGCGCCGCGACGTCACCGGAACGACGGTTGCCGATGCACACGAAAGCCTGCCAAAACCGGCCCTCGCCACAGTAAAGATTCCCTCGCGGGCGTCGATAAACATGGCAGAGAGGTTCACGACATGTTCAGCACCACGCCTCAGCCCGGAAAACGCCCTGCCGTCCTCGGTTTCTACCGCAACGTCAACGCCAGCGCGAGCGTCGAGGAAGCCAGCCCGCACCGGCTCGTCAGCATGCTGTATCAAGCCGTGTCCGGCGAGATCGCCGCGGCGCGCGGCGCCCTGCAGAGGAAGGACATCGGCGAGAAGGGCCGCGCGATCGGCCACGCCGTGCGGATTCTCGAAGAAGGCCTGATCGCTCCTCTCGACATGGAGGCCGGCGGCGCGCTGGCCGTCAACCTGCGCGATCTCTATCAGTACATGGTCTATCGCCTGACGATGGCCAACCTGCATTCCGACGACGAGGCGCTCGCCGATTGCGCGAGCCTGGCCCGCTCGCTCGGCGAAAGCTGGAGCGCGATCGCGCCGCAGGTCGCCATGCAATCGCGGACGGCCGCATGAGCCACCGGGCCGCTCCCAAGGCGAATGCCGTAGCGTGCAACGCGGAGGCCTCCCAATGAGCCGCGCCGCGACCCTTTCACCGGAACAGACCATCATGAATTCCGTGCTGCTGAACTACTACGAAGCGATCGAGAAGGCGAGCCAGGACATGCTCGAGGCCGCGCGCGTCGGCAACTGGGACCATGTCGTCAAGCTCGAAGGCGCCTGCGCCCTGCTGATCGCCCAGCTGAAGAACGCGGCCGTCGAGCGGCCGCTACCGGCCGACGAGGCGCAGCTGAAGTCGCGGATCATGCAGCGCATCCTGGTCAACGACGCGGAGATCCGCCAGCTCGCCGAGCCCTGGCTCGACGACCTCGACGAGATCCTCGCGGGCCGGCCGAAGACCATTCACTGACCCGATCAGACCGACCCCGCGACACGACGCCCACCCACGAACCAACCCCGCGCCACGAGGCACACGATGGAAACGAGACCGGCTCCGCTTGACGGCATGCGCCACGACGACGGGCTCGACGAGTTCCGCGTCACGGCGCCGCGCGAGATCCAGACCCTGCTCAAGCAGCTGCTCGACGGCTCGGTGCTGCTCAACCTCAACGCCAGCGACGGCAGCGTCTTCACAAGCGCCATCTGGTCGATCGACAGCAGCCGCGGCACGATCGGCTTCAACGCCGACCCGAACGACCCCGCCTTGCAGGCGATGCTCGAATGCGAGGAAGTCGTCGTCGTCGGCTACCTCGACAGCGTCAAGCTCCAGTTCGACGTGCACGATCTCGTCCTAGTGCACGGCAACCGGGCCTGCGTGCTGAACTGCAAGGCCCCGGGCGAGATGTACCGGTTCCAGCGCCGCAACGCCTTTCGCGTGCGGCCGCTGATCCGCAGCGCGCCGACGGCGCGCATCCGCCATCCCGACCTTCCCGACATGGAATTTCCGCTGCGCGTGATCGACGTGTCGATCGGCGGCTGCGGCCTGTTCCTGCCCGAAGACGTGCCGACGATGAACCCAGGCGTGCTGCTGCCGGACGTACGCATCGATCTCGATGCCGACACCCGGCTCGAGGTCAGCATGCGGCTGCAGCACATCACCGCCATCAATGCCGAGGCCTGCGGCGTGCGGCTCGGCTTCGAGTTCAAGCGCATCGGCGGCGACTCCATCCGCGCGCT
>DAIMIM010000488.1:0-2469 GCA_036722755.1 Caldimonas sp.
GGCGCATCGGTAGCCAAGGTGGCGATGTCGCACGGCATCAACGCCAACGTCGTGCATCGCTGGCGACAACTGGCGCGCGAGGGACGAGGCGCACCTGCACCGACAACCGATGAGTTCGTGCCGGTGTCGCTGCCGGCGATGTCGCCGCCTGCGAACGCACGCGACATCCAGATCCAGATGCGCCGAGGCGCGACCGCGATGACGATCAACTGGCCGCTGTCGGCGGCTGCCGAGTTCGGGGCCTGGATGCGCGAGCTGCTGCGGTGATCCGCGTCGACTCGGTGTGGCTGGCGATTGAACCTCTGGACATGCGCTCCGGGACCGAGGCTGCGTTGGCCCGGGTGGTGCGCGTCTTCGGCGCCGCCCACCCGCATCACGCCTACCTGTTCGCCAACCGGCGCGCCAACCGCATGAAGGTGCTGGTGCATGACGGCATCGGCGTGTGGCTGGCCGCGCGCCGACTCAACCAAGGCCGCTTCGTGTGGCCCAAGGACACGGCTGTCTCGGTGGCTCTGACGCGCATACAGCTGGATGCGCTGGTCCTGGGACTGCCCTGGCAACGCGTCGGTGAGGCCGGCATCATCCGCGTGTTGTAGCCAAGGCAATTGGGGCAAGTTCGGGTGCACACGAGATGAGTCGTGTGGCACGATCCTGCCCCGTGATCGATGCGGCGCAACTGAACCAGCTCGACGCGCAGCAACTGCGCGACGTGGTGCGCTCCCTGATGAGCGACATGGCGGCCAAGGAGGCCGCGATCGCGCAGCACGACGCCGAGATCGAGCGGCGCGATCGCGAGATCGCCTTCAAGCAGGCGGTGATCGACAAGATCAACCACGAGATGGCGGTGCTCAAGCGGCTCAAGTTCGCCGCCAAGTCCGAGGCCTTCACCGCCGAACAGAAGAGCCTGCTGGAAGAGACGATCGATGCCGACCTGGCGGCGCTGCAGGTCGAGCTCGACAAGGTCGTGCCCGACAAGCAGGACAAGCAGGACAAGGGCGAGAAGAAGACGCCCAAGCGCCAGGCGCTGCCGGCGAACCTGCCGCGCCGCGAGATCCACCACGAGCCCGAGAACACTACCTGCAGCTGCGGCTGTGCGCTCAAGCGCATCGGCCAAGACGTATCGGAGAAGCTCGACTACGTGCCGGGCGTCTTCACCGTCGAGCGTCATGTGCGCGGCAAGTGGGTCTGCACGCACTGCGAGACTCTGGTGCAGGCGCCTGTGGCGCCGCACATCATCGACAAGGGTATCCCCACGACCGGGCTGCTGGCGCAGGTGCTGGTGGCCAAGTTCCTCGATCACCTGCCGCTGTACAGGCAGGAGCACATCTTCGAGCGCGCCGGGCTGGCCATCGCAAGATCGACCCTGGCGCAGTGGGTCGGCGAATGCGGCGCCCAGCTGCAGCCGCTGGTGGACGCGCTGGCGGCGGAGATGCTGAAGCACGACGTGCTGCACGCCGACGAGACGCCGGTGGCGATGCTCAAGCCGGGCAACGGCAAGACGCACCGGGCCTACCTGTGGAGCTACTGCACGACGAGCTTCAACCCGGTCAGGGCCGTCGTCTTCGACTTCGCCGACAGCCGGGGTGGCCAGCACGTGCGCGGGTTCCTCGGGCTGCCCGGGACCGAGAACAACCCCGGCTGGAAGGGACGCCTCGTCTGCGACGACTTCAGCGGCTACAAGGCCTGCTTCGAGCTCGGGGTGACCGAGGTCGGCTGCATGGCACACGCCAGGCGCAAGTTCCATGACCTGTGGATCCACCACACCAGCCCGCTCGGCGAGCAGGCGCTGAAGTTCTTCGTGAAGCTCTACGAGGTCGAGCGCGAGGTACGCGAGCTCGCCGACGACGAACGCAAGGCGATCCGGATCGAGAAGACCAAGCCGATCGCCGACGCCCTGCACCAATGGCTCACGCAGCAGCGCCAGAAGGTGCCGGACGGCTCGGCCACGGCCAAGGCGATCGACTACAGCCTCAATCGCTGGAAGGCACTCATGCGGTTCATCGAGGATGGCGCGCTGCCGATCGACAACAACTGGGTTGAGAACCAGATCCGGCCGATCGCTATCGGACGCAACAACTGGCTGTTCGCCGGAAGCCTGCGTGCCGGCAAGCGGGGCGCCGCGATCATGAGCCTGGTGCAATCCGCGCGGCTCAACGGGCACGATCCCTATGCGTATCTGCGCGACGTGCTCGAGCGGCTACCCACGCAGCCGGCCAGTAGGACCGACGAGTTGTTGCCGCATCGCTGGCGAGCGCCGTGATCAGCGCCCTGACCAACATCACTGCGCTGGTCGAAGGAGGCGGCGAGATCACGCTCGGCCACCTCGACGCCATCGGCAAGTGCGTCGCAACCGCCACCGACGACGCGCAATGCCTGGCCATGCTTGTGCGCCGCAAGGGCGAGTCGCTCGACGCGCTGCTGCGCCGGCTCGATGCCGCAATCGTCGACGCCTACGAGAACGAGCGCTTC
>DAIMIM010000489.1:0-2453 GCA_036722755.1 Caldimonas sp.
GGTGCGGCCGTCGTGCGAGACGTTCTGGATGATGACGTCGACGTCGATGTTCGCCGCGGCGACCGGGCCGAGGATCAGATGGGCGATGCCGGGCTTGTCGGTGACGCCCATCAGACTGATCTTCGCCTCGTCGCGGCTGAACGCGATACCCGACACAACGGCCTGTTCCATATGTTCGTCTTCCTCGAAGCTGATGAGCGTGCCCGAGCGGGCCTCTTCCTCGATCGGAATGTCCCACGGCGTGAAGCTCGAGAGCACGCGCAAGGGAACGCGGTACTTGCCGGCGAACTCGACCGAGCGGGTCTGCAGCACCTTCGACCCGAGGCTGGCCATCTCGAGCATTTCCTCGAAGCTGATACTGGTGAGGCGCCGCGCATCGGCGACGATGCGCGGATCGGTCGTGTAGACGCCGTCTACGTCGGTGTAGATCAGGCACTCGTCGGCTTTCAGCGCCGCGGCGACGGCGACGGCCGAGGTGTCGGAGCCGCCGCGCCCCAGCGTCGTGATATGGCCCTGCGGATCGACGCCCTGAAAGCCGGTGATGACGACGACCTTGCCGGCGTCGAGATCGGCGCGAATGCGCTTGTCGTCGATGCTCTGGATGCGCGCCTTCGTGTACGCGACGTCGGTGGCGATCGGTACCTGCCATCCCGCGTAGCTCACCGCCGGCACGCCCTCGGCGTGCAGCGCGATTGCCAGCAGACCGACCGAGACCTGCTCGCCGGTCGAAGCGATCACGTCGAGCTCGCGCAGTACATCGGGCGTCGTCCGCTCCGGCGAGACCTGCTTGGCGAGCGCAAGCAAGCGATTGGTTTCGCCGCTCATCGCCGAAGGCACCACGACGAGGCGGTGGCCGGCCCGCACCCATTTCGCGACGCGACGCGCGACGCTCTGGATACGCTCCGGTGAGCCCATCGACGTGCCGCCGTACTTGTGAACGATCAATGCCATGAGGATGGCGCGCCATGCGGCATCGCGTCGATGCCGGCGCGCTCGTGAACGCGAAAGGGAAGCCGGCGATTCTATCGACGCGAGGCGTCGCGGCCGTTCAGTCCGGCTGCCATGTGATGCCGACACACGGTGCCCGCCGCGCGGAGACGGCCCGTGCGTCGGCGCCGAGACCCGGCACGAAGACCGGAACGCCCTGGTGACTGACGATCGGCCCTGCGCGCAACCACGCCGGTACGCCGGCAGCCTGGTATTGCAGCTTCAAGCTTCGCGGTGGCCGGCCGGGGCCGGCTTGGAAGCGATCGTCGGGCCGGCGGCTGCGCAGCTCGAGCGACGCGGCCATCGACATCGGCAAGCCGCCAGCGGCGAGACGCTCGACGACGAAGGCGCCGCGCCAGGCCGGGACGCGGTGGACGCCTGCCTTGCGGAGATCGATGCAGGCCGGTGCCGGCGTCGCGACAGCGCCCGCGTTGGCCGAGGTGTCGGACGTCATCGATGGTGCGAGGACGACGTGGCGCAACTCACCCCGATAGCTTCGCAGCTCGCCGCCGGGAACCTGCCATCGGCGCGGCTTGCCTGGATCGAGCTCCGAGACGAGGCGATCCACCAGGCTCCTCGAGGCTGCCTTGCCGCCGATGCATGCACGCAACCACGCCTGCAGTGCAGGGGCGCGCCGCGCGTCCGGCAGCGCCTGCCAGGCGGCGATGTCGAAGCCACGCTCGCTGGCGATGGCAGCCAGGTCGATGCCGGCCCATTCCTGCATTGCGAAGGTCGCCGTCCGGGCTTGTGCCGCGGCACAGGCCAGCGCCGCTTCCGCCTCCGGAAAGGCATCGAGAAGCGCCGGCCAGACGCGAGCGCGCAAGCGGTTCCGCGCCAGGTGCAGATCCGCGTTCGTGTCGTCCTCGACATGCGGCAGGCGATGGCGTCGCGCATACGCAGCGACGGATTCGGCCGGGTGCGACAGCCATGGCCTGGCCCAGGTGATGCCTTCCCGGCGTGCGCTCGCGGGCATCGCCGACAACGCGGCGACGCCGCCGGCGCGCAGGGCCTGCAGCACGAACGTCTCGGCCTGGTCGCGGCGGTGGTGTGCGAGCAGCACGAGCTCCGCGCCCTGCTCCAGCGCCATTGCGCGCAGCGCACGGTAGCGCTCACGCCGTGCCCAGGCTTCGACGCTGTCGCCTCGCCCCGGGCGTGTGGCGAGCCGCGTCGCGGCGAAGTGCACCGGCAGGCCGCGGCGCGTCCAGCGAGCGCACAGCGTCTCGCAATGGCGCAGCCATGCGTCGGCCGCAGCGCTCAGCCCGTGGTGGACATGAAGTGCGACGACGCCAATGCCGAGCGCAAGCGCCGAGCGCGCCGTCGCGTGCAGCAGCGCCGTCGAATCGCGGCCGCCGCTGAACGCCACGGCGACGACACGGGCCGCCGCGGCTGCGTCAGCGCTCGGTCGTGTCGGTGAAGCGGCCGTACGACTGCAGCCGCTCGTAGCGGCGTTGCATCAGCTCGCGCAC
>DAIMIM010000490.1:0-2450 GCA_036722755.1 Caldimonas sp.
CCGCCCTCGCGGCAGCCGCCGGCTCGGTGGCGCAGGGCTCGGTCGACCTGAGCCACATCAACCTCGCCGAAGCGCTCGATACACGCCGGGCGCTGGAGCGCCGCACCGTCGAGGGCGGCCCCGCGCCTTCCCTGGTTCGCGCCGCGGCCGGCGAGGCGGCGGCGCAGTTCGACGTCGATCGCGGCGCGCTGTCGAGCCGCGCCGGCGAGCTGTCGGCAGCGCGCGAGACGCTGCACGCCGAGGCTGCGAAGCTGGTGCGGGCCTGATCCGGTCGCGGTGCCAGCGCATCAGCCCTGCGGCAAACGAGCGTCGCCACGGCGTGGCGCCCGCCCGACCTAGGTTCGCCTGAACTGCTCGCCCACGGCCGGCCCGTGCATGGCCGGGTCGGAAATCGATGGCTTGCCGTTGTCGAGCCTGCCTGCCAGGCGACGACTGAACGCCGGCTCGGCGTCGAGCGTCGCGCTGAAGTCGTACCAGCCGCCGCTTGCCGCGAGCGGCTGAACGGCGATCATCTCCGCGCCCGGAGCGACGTCGAAGAACGCCGGTGCGACCTCGGCGTAGGCATTGGCCGCGAGCTTGAAGCGACACGGGGCGGTGCCGTCGTTGCGCAGCGCGATGCGCAACGACGCCGCCATCTTGTCGTAGGCGACAGCCACTTCGGGGCGCGACCGACCGTCGCCGACAACGCCGGTGAAGTGGCGGTGAAAGCCGTTCGGGCCCAACACCCACAGGTCGTAGGCCGCGCCCGCGTCGATCTCCCAGAGCCCGCGCAGCCGCTTGCCGGCCTCGATCGTGAAGCGCTGCGGGATGCGATCGAGATGGAGACGGTCGTAGACATGGAAGACGGCGCCGGCGAGGCCGTCGTTCTGGAAGTGCACCTCGACGCGGGCCGGCCCGGCTACGGCACGCGGCAGCGCGCATACGGCATGCAGCTCGTAGGGAAGCGGCCGCGACTTCCTGGTGCCCTGCTGTTGCACCGGCAAGGCCGGCAGCGGCGATACCGCGGGCCGGACCGTCTTGCGCAAGGTGCGGCTCGCCGCATCGCGCGACGCCGTCTCGGGCAGCGAGCGGACCAGGTCGGCGTCGTCGGGCGCCGCGAAGTCGAAGCACGACGTCAGGTCGCCGGTGACGGCGCGGCGCCACGGGCTGATGTTGGGCTCCTTGACGCCGAACCGCGCCTCGAGAAAACGGATCGTCGAGGTCTGGTCGAACACCTGCGAGTTGACCCAGCCGCCTTTGCTCCACGGCGAGATCGCGAACATCGGCACGCGCGGACCGAGCCCCCACGGGCGATGCCGATAGGCATCGACGCTGGCCACGCCGCCATCGTCGTCCCCGAGGTATTCGTCGCGCAGATCGACGGTGCTGGCGCCGGCCAGAACGGCCTTCGCCGAATCGGCATGCCAGCTCAGATAAGACGGCGGCGCTGGCGGCGGCATGTGGTCGAAGAGGCCGTCGTTCTCGTCGAAGTTGACGATCAGGACGGTGCGACTCCAGACGTCCGGATTCGCCGTCAGCGCGTCGAGCACCTGCGCGACGTAGGCCGCGCCCTGCGCCGGGCTGGAGTCGGAGGGATGCTCCGAGCCCGAGGCCGTTGGGCAGATCCACGAGACCTTCGGCAAGCGGCCGGCGACGACGTCGGCCTTGAGCAGGTCGAGGTCGCGCGTCCGGATCCCCTTTTCATAGAGCGCCTGCTGGCGCGGCGTGCGCGAGGGCGACAGCGACGGAACGCTGGCGGCGTTCGCAGCCCGAAAGTTGCGAAACCCGAGCAGCGGATTCATCGCGAAGAATTCCTTCTCCTCGTTCTGGTAGATCTGCCAGGAGATGCCCGCATCCTCGAGCCGCTCGGCATAGCTCAGCCACGTGTAGCCGCCGGGCACGGCACCCTCTTGCAGCGTGTTGTAGGCGTTGTCGACCGCGGGGCCGTTGAAGATTCCCGGCCCGGCGGCGTCGCTGCCATGGTTGGTTCCGGTGAAGAAGAAGCACCGGTTCGGATTGGTGCCGCCCGTCATCGAGCAATGGTTGGCGTCGCACACCGTGAACGCGTTCGCCAAGGCGAACTGGAACGGCAGGTCGGCTTCGGTGAAATAGACCATGGAGGCGTCGGTCTTCCACTGCGGCCAGCGCGCCATGCGGCCGTGGTCCCAGGCGTCCTGCGCGTTCGGATAGAGATGCGGCGTGCTGGCGGTGCGCAGCAGCGCGAAGTCGGCCCGGGTGTCGTTGTGCTGCGGTGCGAGCACCTTCGGCGCGCCGGCCGGCGCAAGATCGTTGCGCTGATACCAGACGGTCTTGTTCTGCATCTCGGCCGTGCTCGCGACCGGAATCGGGAAACGGTCGGCAAACCCGCGAACGCCGTGCATCGATCCGAAGTAGTGATCGAAGCCGCGGTTTTCCATCATGAGCAACACGACATGCTCGACGTCGCGGATCGTTCCGCTGCGCGTATTGCC
>DAIMIM010000491.1:0-2444 GCA_036722755.1 Caldimonas sp.
CCCGCGCCACCGTCGGCGGCAAGATGGCGCAGATCGGCTCGCGCCTCATCGACGCCACGGCGGCCAAGATCACGGAAGATTTCTTCAAGGCCTTCGCGACGATCCTGCTGGCGCGCCAAGTCCCCGCCGACGGGGCGGCTGTCGCCGTCGCCGCGCCGGTGCGGGCGCGCGAGCCTGCGGGCGCGCTCGGCTGGGTACTCGCCGCGATCGTCGTTCTGGCGACGCTCTACTTCATCCTGCGCTAGCTACTTTCCGGCGCAAAAAGGCCATTTTTGAACTGCCGTGGTCGGGTGGGTTGGGCGGCAGCGGCTTGTACAGTAGTGTCGCTCCGAGCCGAGGAGCAAGATTGACTTGACTGCTTTGCGAAGTTCGCTTACCTTAACCAGTATTGTGGGTAAGGAAGCATTGATCAGTGAGCTGGCGCGTGTGGCGCACCTGATGGTGAACGGCTCGCTGTCGGAGGTGACGCGGCAATGCGGCGATCCCTCTTGCGCCTGTGCGAAGGACCCGTCGCGGCGGCACGGACCGCACCTGTATCTGAAGTTCAGCGCTGAGGCCAAGGCTCGTTCGGTCTACATCCCCGCCGAGCGGCAAGGGGCGATCAGGCAGGCGCATGAGGCATGGCTGCGCTTCAACGAGATCGCCAGTGAGATGGCATCGAACAACCGGCAGCGGTTCATGCAAGCGCTCGACAAGCACAAACAGATGACCAGGACCACGCGGGCCAAGGCGCGAGCGAAGGTCTGATGTGATCGAACTGTGCCGCCTTCAACTCGATTTCGGCGACGGCCTCATTGCCGAGGAAGTTGGCGACCTCTGGGAAGACTGGATGCGCTACGTCGACACCGTGCTGGAAGACCCGGTGCTGTTGAATTTGGTCTATGAAGCCTTGGCGTGCCGGTGCAAGAACAGCCGCACGCGAGGCCGCAAGGGCACACCTGTGGATGTCGTGGTTCGGCTACTGGTGCTCAAGCACATGCGCAACTGGAGCTACGCGGTGATCGAGCGCGAAGTCCGAGCGAACCTGGTGTACCGCCAGTTCACCCGCATCGGTGCTGCGAAGGTGCCGGACGCCAAGACGCTGGGCAAACTCGGCCTCGCGTTGGGCCCAGCGATCATCGAGCAGATTCATCAACGGGTCGTGGCAATCGCCCGGGAGCAAAAGCTCATCAGCGGCCGCAAGATGCGGGTGGACACGACCGTCGTCGAGGCCGATATCCATTACCCCACGGACGCCTCGCTGCTGGGCGATGGGGTTCGGGTCTTGACGCGGGCGATGAAGCGTATCGCTGGCCTGACTGACTGTGCAGGCGCCAAGGTGCGCGATCGTGCGCGCAGCACGCGTCGCTGTCTCGTGCAGATTGGCCGGGCCTCGCGCAGCCGCGGCGAGCAGGGCAAGCAGCGCATGTGGCAGTGCTACCGCCGACTGATGGCCATCACAGGCCGTGTCGTCGGTCAAGCCAAGCGCTTCGCGCGTGAAGTTGCCGACGGCATCAAACGCGCCCGGCGCCGACGTGACCAGGCGGCCATAGAAGGTGATCGCCGCTATCTCGAGTCGATGATTCCTCGCGTGCAGCAGGTTCTGCGACAGGCACGAGAGCGCATCGACCACGGCAATACGCACGCGGCAGGCAAGATCGTCAGCCTGTTCGAGCCCGACACGGAGATCATTCGCAAAGGCAAGGCCGGCAAGCCGACCGAGTTCGGCAAGATGGTCAAGATCCAGGAGGCCGAGCAGCAGATCGTTACTCACTACGAGGTCTACGACCAGCGGCCCAGCGACTCCAACTTGCTTATTCCGTCTCTGCAGGTGCACGAGCAGCAGTTCGGGCATCCCCCTCGGCTGGTCACCGCGGACGCCGGCTTCTTCTCGGCCCGCAACGAAGCCAACGCGCACGAGCGAGGCGTCAAGCGCGTCTCGATCCCGAACCTCGGCACCAAAAGCACGGAGCGACGAGCCTTGCAGAAGAAGCGCTGGTTTCGCAATGCGCAGAAGTGGCGCACTGGCTGCGAGGGCCGCATCAGCCTGCTCAAGCGCCGTCACGGGCTGGACCGCTGTCGCTACAAAGGAACTGTCGGAATGAAGCGCTGGGTTGGCCTGGGCGTGATCGCCGATAACCTCATCAACATCGCTCACGCAATGGCTGCATCGGCGGTACGCCCGGCCTGATCACGATGCCGATTTTTGCGCCGGAAAGTAGCTAGTTCGCCCAGGTGACGACGCCGCTGTAGGCCGTGGCGAGCACGACGACGCCGAAAGCGATGCGATACCAGGCGAACGGCGTGAAGGTGTGCGTCGAGATATAGCGCAACAGCCAGCGCACGCAGACCCAGGCGGCGAAAAACGAGAAGACCAGGCCGACGCCGAAGAGCGGGATGTCGGCCGTCGAAAGAAGCGCCCTCTCCTTCCACAGGCTGTAGGCGCCGGCGCCAATCAGCGTCGG
>DAIMIM010000492.1:0-2439 GCA_036722755.1 Caldimonas sp.
AGGCCGGCAGCGCAACCGCTGCCAGGATGCCGATGATCGCCACGACGATCATCAATTCGATGAGGGTGAAACCCTTTTGGATGGAACGGTTCATGAATAACTCCTGATAGAACTAGGGGATGAAAGACTCCCTTTTCATTGCAGGCGCCGTGCCAGTCTGCAGCGTGGAGAAAGCGTGAGGTTCGTCTTCACACATGACACGATCGGTCACCCTTTGACTGCTCCCGGCCCCTCTTCGGGTTGGTAGCGACGCATTCCGTCACGGCCAAGGGGGCCAAGCGCGGTCAAGCCCGGATACGTGTCGGCTCCGCCGCAAGCTCCATCACCTGCCCCACCTCGAGCGCGCTGACGCGGTGCCGCGAGTTCAGCTTGCCGATCTCGTCCATCACCGCCTCCTTCTCGCCCGGCTTGATGTGGGTGATGTGCACGTCGGCGCTGCCGCCCAGATGCAGCAGCTCGTGGCCGAGCGCCGAGGGGCAGAGGTGGCGGCTGATGCGGGCGAGCTGGCGCTCGTCGTCGCTGAAGGCAGTCTCGATGACCAGGTGGGCCACGTTCATCGTCTGCAGGCGCTGCCAGAGCGGCGGGTTCGGCCCCGTATCCCCGGTGTAGACCCACCAGCCGGCGGCGCCGCCATCGACGGCGAAGCCGACCGCAGGCACGGTGTGCGAGGCCGGCAGCACCTCGATGCGCCGGGTGCCGACGGTGATGGTCTCGCCGACGGCGATGGGCGTGAAGGCGAGCACGGGATGCTCGGCGCTGGGCAGGCGCGTGAAGTCGGGCCAGATCACGCCGTTGAAGATGTGCGTGCGCAGGGCGGCGAGCGTCTCGGGCAGGGCGTGCACCCAGATCGGCCCGCGCGCCTCGAGCCGCCTGGCGCGCATGACGCTGTCGGCCAGCAGGCCGATCGAGAGCACGTGGTCGAGATGCGAATGGCTGATGAGGATGTGCTCGATCTTGGTCAGCGCCTCGAGCGGCAGGTCGCCGACGCCGGTGCCGGCGTCGATCAGCACATCGTCGTCGAGCAGGAACGACGTGGTTCTGCAACCAGCGGCAATGGAGCCGGAGCAACCGAGCACCTGGACGATCATGAAGCTGCCGACATGTGAATGCAAAAAGGCGCGGCTGCAGAGTCGGAAGCGACCGAATGCCGGAGGGCGATGTTCACGTCAGACGGTGGTGCGCACAAGCGGCCAATGTCGCGTTTGCGGTCGGCGCGATGCGATAGCGGGGCGCCCACTGTGTGGGCGTGAAATGCGTCACGCTGCGGCTGGGTCAGAGGTTCGACAAGTCACCCAGCAAAATTTCATTTCATTGGGTAAGCACGCATTTGAACAACCCCGGCAGCAGCGACCGATTGCATCGACTGCCGCTTTGGCATATAAACACCGATACACACAAACACCGATTTATATGGACTCCATCCGTTGGAACATCGTCGTATCGCCGGACACAGACCAGTCCGTGCGCATGTATCTCGCCGGTCATGGCGGCGGACGCAAGGGCGACCTGTCCCGCTTCATCGAGGAAGCAGTGCGGGCGCACATTCTCGAGTTGTCCGCGGAGCAAGCCAAGGCCGCCAACGCCAACGTGAATGAAGCCCGCCTGACCGCGATCGTCGCCGAATCATTGGAGTGGGCACGCTCGCGTGAGCATTGATGCGCGTCGCGCTCGACACCAACGTTCTGTTCAGCGCGCTCATCTCGCCACACGGGCCGCCCGACAGGATCTACCGCGCCTGGCGCGCCACGCGCTTCGAGCTCGTGACTTCGGTGACCCAACTGGACGAGCTGCGACGCGCCAGCCGCTACCCCAAGTTCAAGGCGATTCTTCAACCGCACCGCATCGGCACGATGGTGAACAACCTGCAGCGCGCCTTGGTCATCGAGCACCTGCCAACCGACATCGAGGCGGACGATCCGTTCGACGCATTCCTGCTGGCGATGGCAGTTGCTGGCGACGCCGACTACCTGGTGACCGGCGACTATCGCGCCGGGCTTCTACAACGCGGGCATATCGGCCGCACTAGCATCCTCACACCGGCTGCGTTCTGCGCGGAAGCACTGTGACACCCAATGACCGTCGCCTCGAAGCGCGCCGATTCGCCCACGCTTCCTGATTGATCGCCGCCGAGCAACTGCCGGCGAAAAAACCAAGCTCAGGCCGCCTGCACGAACTGCATCTGCGTGCCGGCCAGCTCGATGACGTCGCCGTTCTTCAGGCTGACCGTCTCGCCGGCGAGCGGCGTGCTGTTGACGGTAGGGCGCGAGCCGCCTTCGACGTGCGCGAGCACATAGCCGGTGGGACGCTTGGTGATCGATGCGACCTGGACGCCGGGCTTGCCGACGGTCGTGACGACCTTGGTGAGAACCACTTCGCGGCCGGCTGCGGCGCCGTTCATGACACGGATCGAGGCCGGGCCGACGTTGCCGCTGGCGCCGG
>DAIMIM010000493.1:0-2429 GCA_036722755.1 Caldimonas sp.
GGGCGCGTCGGGAGTGGCGACGGCGCCTGCAGGCGTCGGCCGCAGCGCGCTCGTGCTGCGCGCCGAAGGCGGTCTCGTCGATGTCGGCACCGAGCGGTCGGCTGGCTGGTCGGGCACGGTGCATGAGTTGACAGCGCAATCGACTGCAGCGCCGAGCCGCACCTGGCTTCGCGCCCGCGAGGTTCGCGGCAGCGTGCTCTGGGGCGGCGGGCCGCTGCGCGCGAGCGTCGAGCCGGGAACAGCGGAAGCGCTCGGCGCGACCGTGCGCTGGAGCCGCATCGCGTGGCAGGCGAGCGACGGCCACGGCGCGGCGCGTCTCGATGCGCAGGCGGTCGTCGATCCCATGCCCGTCGCGCCGGTGCTGCGCATCCTGCAGCCCGACTTCGGCTGGGGCGGCGACCTCGCGGTCGGCGCCCATCTCGACATACACAGCGCGCCGACGGTGACGGTCGACGTCGTCGTGCAGCGCGCCAGCGGCGATCTCACGGTGACCGATGAGATCGGCACGCAGGCGCTCGGTTTTTCCGACCTGCGCTTCGGCATCGCCGCGAAGGATGGCGTCTGGAGCTTCACGGCGGCGCTCGCCGGCAGCACGCTCGGCGTCGCGTCGGGTGCGGTGACGGCGCGGACCGGCAGCGCCTCGACCTGGCCGAGCCCCGACACGCCCGTGCAAGGCACTGCCGAGCTGCGCGTCGACAGCCTGGGCACCTGGGGCCCGTGGGTGCCCGCGGGCTGGCGGCTCAGCGGCGCGCTCAATGCCGGCGCCAGTATCGGCGGCCGCTTCGGGCAGCCGGAATACACCGGCCACGTCAACGGCACCAAGCTCGGCGTGCGCAACTTCCTGCAAGGCGTGAACGTGACCGACGGCGACGTCGCGATCGCACTGCAAGGCAGCACCGCGCGCATCGAGCACTTCACGGCCAAGGGCGGCAGCGGCAGCCTCACGCTGGAGGGCGATGCGAGCTTCGATGCGGCGCCCGCCGCGCACCTGAAGGTGAGCGCCGACAGGTTCGAGCTGCTCGGCCGCGTCGACCGGCGCATCGTCGCCAGCGGCGACGCGGCGCTTCGCCTCGACGCACAAGCGCTCGACCTCGACGGCACGTTCAAGATCGACGAGGGCCTGATCGACTTCACGCGCTCCGACGCGCCGGCGTTGGGCGACGACGTCGAGGTGGTGCGTCGCCCCGTCGTGGCGAGGACCTCGGTTGCCGGCGCGCCCGCAGCCGCGGCGAGCGCGCCCGCTGCCGCGGCCAGTCCTCTCGCGACAGCCGCACCGGCGCCCGTGAACCGCAAGGTCGCGCTCGACCTGCGCGTCGGCATGGGCGAGAAACTTCGCATTCGCGGCCGCGGGCTCGACGCCGGCCTGCGCGGCGAGCTGCATCTCACCTCGCCCGGCGGGCGGCTCACCGTCAACGGCACGCTGAACGCGGTCGACGGCACCTACCAGGCCTATGGACAGAAGCTCGGCATCGATCGCGGTGCGATCACCTTCGTCGGACCGATCGAGAACCCACGCCTCGACATCGAGGCGACGCGTCCGAACCTCGACGTGCGCGTCGGCGTGATCGTGGTCGGCACGGCGCTCAATCCGCGCGTCCGCCTTTTCTCCGAGCCCGACATGTCGGACATCGACAAGCTGAGCTGGCTCATCCTGGGCCGCGCCAGCGAGGGCGCGGGCAGCAACGACACCGCCCTGCTGCAGAGCGCGGCGCTGGCGCTGCTGTCGGGCGAAGGCCCCGGCGTCACCGATCGGCTGACCCAGGCGATCGGCCTCGATTCGGTCGGTGTCCGGCAGGCGAACGTCGGCGACGTGAAGGAGACGATCGTCACGCTCGGCAAGCAGATCTCGAAGCGCTGGTACGTCGGCTACGAGCGCGGGCTCAATGCGACCGCGGGCAGCTGGCAGCTCATCTACCGCATCGCCCAGCGCCTCACCGTGCGCGCCCAGGCCGGCGACGACAACTCGGTCGACCTGATCTGGACGCTGCGCTGGAAATAGGCGGCGCGGCGCCGACGCCTGGCGCGACGCGCCGCTGCAAGAGCCGCCTCAGGGAGCGACGTCGCGGTCGGACTTCTCGATGTGGTCGTGCATGAAGGCGTCGACTGCGGCGGCGGCATCGACCTTCGACGGATCGAAGTCGAATTCGCCTTCATGGGGCGCGCCCGGATCGAACCTCGCCTTGAAGTGAATCGCCGTGCCGACCACCTCATAGTCGACGCGGTATCGAATCGGCAGGCCACCGGCTCCCTGCGTGTGCGTTCCTTCGACCGTGGCCATCCGACCGCCCCCAGCAACCCGAAAAGCGAAGTATGGCGCGAGCGGCCCGCGCGCCCGACGTCTTAAACTGCCTGCCCTCGCCCAACCTGCGGCGAGCCGCTCGCCGTAGTTCAATGGATAGAACGGCCGCCTCCTAAGCGGCAAATACAGG
>DAIMIM010000494.1:0-2428 GCA_036722755.1 Caldimonas sp.
GCAGCGGACGATGTCGTCCTTCTTCGCCTCGGCGGTCACCATGAGAACGGGCAGGCGGCGCAGCCGCTCGTCCTTCTTGATCGCGGAAAGAAGCTCCAAGCCGTTCATCGTCGGCGTGCCGATGTCGGTGATGACCAGATCGAACTCGCCAGCGCGCAGGTGCTCGAGCGCCGCCACACCGTCTCCCGCCTCGTCGACGGCGTCGATGCCCATCTCACGCAGCATGCCGCGCTCGACCCGGCGCATGGTCGCGAAATCGTCGACGATCAGCACGCGCATGGCCGCATCCCGCTCAGTGCTGCGGCAGCGGCGGAAGCGGCGGGAACGGCGACGGGCTGGCCAGTGCCGCTTCCGTGGCGGCCGCCAGGTCGGCTTCGTCCTGGCCAGGCACGAGCTTGAGCAGCCGGTCTTCGGCTTCGCGGTTCATGACGATGATGCTGATGCGCCGATTCAGCGGGCTGTGCGGATCGTCGGCGAGCAACAGCTTACTCGAGGCCATGCCCTGCACGAGCAGCATGCGATCGTCGGGCAGGCCGCCGGCCACGAGCTCGCGACGCGACGAGTTGGCGCGGTCGCTCGACAGCTCCCAGTTGCTGTAGCCGCGCTCGCCTCCCGAGAACGGCTGCGCGTCGGTGTGGCCTTCGAGCGTGATGTGGTTCGGCACGTCCGAGAGCACGTGGCCGATCTCCTGCAGCAGCTCGCGCATGTAAGGCTTCACCACGGCGCTGCCGCTGTCGAACATCGGCCGGTTCTGCTCGTCGGTGATCTGGATGCGCAGGCCGTCTCGCGTCATGTCGAGGCGGATCTGCGACTTCATCGCTTCCAGCTTCGGGCTGGCCGCCAGTGCCTGCTCGACCTTGTTCTTCAGCGCCTCCAACCGCGCCAGTTCGGCCCGCTTCTGCTCGGCCTGCAAGGCCTTGAGATTGAGAAGCCGGCGCTTGGCCGGCACGTCGCCATCCTTGACCTGGCCGGTCGAGCGCGTCAGGTCGGCGCCGCCGCCGTGCACCACCGACGAGGAGTCGCCCGAGCCCGTGCCGCCCATCAGCGACACCTTCAGCGGCGAATTGAAGAAATCGGCGATGCCCTTCTTGTCGCCTTCGGTGGTCGAGCCGAGCAGCCACATGAGCAGGAAGAACGCCATCATGGCCGTCACGAAGTCGGCATAGGCGATCTTCCAGGCGCCGCCGTGCTTTGCGTGGCCGCCCTTCCTGATCCGCTTGATGATGATCGGCTGGAGCTTCTTCGAGTCGCCGGCCATGTCAGAGCTCCTCGGTTTTCGCGCGGGTCAATGCCGTCGTCTGGCCGATTCCGCTCATGTCCCCCGGCCCGCGGCTGCGCCCCGGGCCTCCTCCTTTACTTCGCTCCATCGGCCAGCCGACGTCCTTGACCCGGAACGGTTTTTCGCAGCTGTCGAACAGCGGCGACGGTGCAGGATCAGGCCGGTGGGGCGCTCTGCGTAGCGAAGCAAAGGAGGAGGCGTCGGCCGCAGGCCGGCGCCGGGGGACATGAGCGGAGCGGAGCGCCCCGCCGGCCTGATCCCGCGCCAACACCCCCGCCATCACGCCTTCTTCCCCTTGACATGCCCTTCGAGCTCCGAGAACGTCGGCCGGTCCTTCGAGTACAGCACCTTGCGACCGAATTCGACCGCCACCTGCGGCGCGTAGCCCTGCATGCTGGCGAGCAGCGTCGTCTTGATGCACTGCAATTCCTTCGAGCCTTCGTCGACCTTCTGCTCGATCAGGCCGCCGAGCGGCTCGACGACCGCATAGGCGAGCAGGATGCCGAGAAAGGTCCCGACCAGGGCCGAGCCGATCATGCCGCCGAGGACGGCCGGCGGCTGGCCCACCGAGCCCATCGTGTTGACGACGCCGAGCACGGCCGCGACGATGCCGAAGGCCGGCAGCGCACCGGCCAGCCGCGCCAAGGCGTTGACCGGGCCGTGCGCCTCGTTGTGATGGGTCTCGATCTCGCTGTCCATCAGGCTTTCGATCTCGTGCGAGTTGAGGTTGCCCGAGACCATCATGCGCAGGTAGTCGGTGATGAACTCGACGACGTGGTGGTCGGAGCCGACGACGGCATACTTCTGGAAGATCGTCGACGACGCCGGGTCCTCGACGTCCTTCTCGATCGCCATCAGGCCTTCCTTCCTCGCCTTCTGCAGGATGTCGTAGAGCAGCGCCATCAGCTCCATGTAGCGCGCCTTCGAGTACTTGGAGCCCTTCAGCACGCCGGGGATCGCGGCCAGCGTCGCCTTCAGCACCTTCGGCTGGTTGTTCACCGCGAAAGCGCCCAGGGAGCCGCCAAGAATGGCCATCAGCTCGGTCGGCAGGGCGTGCAGGATGACGCCGATGTTGCCGCCATGCAGGATGAAGGCTCCGAAGATGCAGCCGAGTGCGACGCCGTAGCCGATCAGGACAACCATGGTGAT
>DAIMIM010000495.1:0-2424 GCA_036722755.1 Caldimonas sp.
CGGCCGCAGAAATAGCGGTGCGGCGGTCTTGCACGGTCGGGCGGGCGGCCGGCTTAAACGGCGTGTTGAGCGAAGCCGCGGGTTCGGGAGACGATCCCGGCCACCCGCGCATGGGCAAAGAAGAGACCCATCTTGCGCGGACCGAAGTCGGCGGTGACGCCCTCGGCCGCTTGGGGACGCGTGAGCGGCGTTGAATCGGTCGATCGTCGTGGACGGTCCAGGTCGCGAGCCAGCGTCGCCGGATTGCAGCTGACGTAGACGATCCGTATTGGCCCGTGCCAGCCCGCCACGGGTGACTCGGCGAGATCGGCCAGAGCCTTGACGATCGCGAAGGCGCCCTCGCGCGGCGGGTCGATCAACCAGCGCTCCGCTGCGCCGAGCGCGACCAGAGCATCGGCCGTCATCTCGAACAGGTTGCGCTCGGCGAACTGCGCCTTGTCGCCATGGCCGTTCAGGATCGCCGCTGCGCGTGCTCGCTCGACGAGCGCAGCACTGCCTTCGATGCCGAGCACCGTGCGGGCGCGCGTCGCCAGCGGCAGGCTGAAATTGCCCAGCCCGCAGAACCAATCGATCGCCGCCTCGTGCGGCTCAGGTGCAAGCAACCTGATCGCGCGCGACACGAGCGAGCGGTTGACGTCGCGGTTGACCTGCGTGAAGTCGGTGGGCCGAAACGGCATGCGCACGCCGAACTCGGGCAGCGTGTAGTCGAGCCCGGACGCGGCGGCGTCGAGCGGATGCGCCGTGTCCGGACCCTTCGGCTGCAACCACCACTCGACGTGGTGTTCGGCCGCGAATGCGCGCAGCCGATCCAGATCGTCCCCGGGCAACGGTTCGAGATGGCGCAGCACGAGCACGGTCGTGCTGTCGCCGACAGCGAGCTCGATCTGCGGCAGCCGGTCGCGCGTTCGCATGGCGCCGATCAGCGCCCGCAACGGCAACAGCATGTCGCTGATGTGCTTCGGCAGCACGTCGCAGCTGGCGATGTCGGCGACGTAGCTCGACTTGCGCTCGTGAAAGCCGACCAGCACCGTGCCCTTCTTCACCACGTAGCGCACCGAGAGCCGCGCGCGTTGTCGATAGCCCCATGCCGGTCCTTCGATCGGCCGCAACACGCGCTCTGCCTTCACCTTGCCCAGATGCCAGAGCGCGTCTTCGAGCGCGCGCTGCTTCGTCGCCACCTGCGCCGCGACATGCAGATGCTGCATCTTGCAGCCGCCGCAGACGCCGAAATGCGGGCAGCGCGGCACGACCCGCTGCGAGCTCTCATGGCGCATCTCCACCAGCGTCGCCTGCTCCCACTGGTTCTTGTGGCGACCGACCCGGACGCGAACCTCTTCGCCAGGCAACGCGTCCTCGACGAACACGACCTTGCCGTCGGCGTTGTGCGCCACACCCTGCGCTTCGAGGTCGAGCGATTCGATCCGCAGCCATTCATCCGCATTCGTCATCGGGCCGATTATCCGGAGGCCGGGGCGCTGCTAAACTTCGTCCCGCCAGGAGAGCGCTTCGTTCGCGCGAAGCCGCCGAAGGCGCAGACAGGGTTTCGGCCCGGTCGAACGCTCAGGTACCAAGGACTGGCAAACGCTTGTTCGCAAGCGTCCTCGCTGGAGAGAGGCCCGTTTCGAGCGGGCCCACCGAAGGGGCAAGCAGAGCCGTTCGCGGCGCTGCCAATCTCTCAGGTAGAGCGGACAGCCGGGGCAGTTTTTCCGCAGCGTGCATGCGCGCCGCGGGTGTGAAACATGCTCCGGAGTTGCCGATGTCCGACCCCGTTTCGACCCCGCCGTCAACGCCGTTGCTGAGGACGCCGCTGCACGCGCTCCATCTCGAGCTCGGTGCGAAGATGGTGCCCTTCGCCGGCTACGAAATGCCTGTGTCCTACCCTGCCGGCATTCTCGCCGAGCACCGGCACTGTCGCGATGCGGCGGTCTTGTTCGACGTGTCGCACATGGGTCAGCTCAAGCTGACCGGCGCCGGCGCCGCAGCGGCACTCGAGTCGCTCGCTCCGCAGGACATCGTCGATCTGCCCGCGAGCAAACAGCGCTACGCGCTCTTCACGAACGACGCCGGCGGCATCCTCGACGACCTGATGGTGACCCGCCGAGACGACCACCTGTTTCTCATCGTCAACGCGTCCTGCAAGGATGCGGACGTCGCCCACCTTCGCGCCGGCATCGGCAAGCGCTGCGGCATCGAGCCGCTGCCGGACCATGCGCTGCTTGCCTTGCAGGGGCCGAAGGCTGCCGCGGTCATGGCGCGGCTCGCTCCTGCGCTGGCCGGCCTCACCTTCATGAGCGGCGCCGAGGCGTCGATCGCCGGCGTGCCCTGCTTCGCGACGCGTTCTGGCTACACCGGCGAGGACGGCTTCGAGATCTCGGTCGCGGCAGGCGAGGCGGACAAGGTGGCGCGCGCCTTGCTCGCCCAACC
>DAIMIM010000496.1:0-282 GCA_036722755.1 Caldimonas sp.
CTCTTCTCGCGCGAGATCGCGTCCACCAGCATCAACAGTTCACGGTTCATTGAATTCGACCTCCGTCCATGTCTTCATGCGCGTGGGCCTCGTGGGCACCCGCGCCCGCCGGGGCGGACCGGCGCCCCTTGAAATCGATCACCGGCACCAAGCGCGCCTCGCGCACCTCGTCCATCGAAAAATCCAGCACCTTCGCCTCGTCGGAGCCGCTTTGCGGAGCGTCGGCCACGGGTGCTGCACCGGCCGCCTCGGCGACGGCGCGACGACCGAGCGCCGAGCGGC
>DAIMIM010000496.1:292-2420 GCA_036722755.1 Caldimonas sp.
TCGCCGCATGCCGCTTCGCCGCGGCCACGGCGGCGGTCGGCGCCAGGACGAGACGCCAGGCCTCCTCGCGAACCATCAGCTCGCCGCGAAAGCGCTTGCGGCCCTTGAACGGAACCTTCAGCGTCACCTCGACCTGCTCACCCGCGAAGCGGGCGAAATCGGCAGCGGTCTTGAGCGGTCGGTCGAGCCCCGGCGAGGACACCTCGAGACGCTCGTAGGCCAGCCCATCCACCTCGAGCACGTGCTGCAGCTGGCGCGTCACCTTCTCGCAATCGTCGACGTTGATGAAGCGCGCTTCGCCGCCGGACAACGGATGATCGATCGTCACGCGCAGCAGGCCACCGGGCGCGCGCTCCACGTCGACCAGGTCGTAGCCGAGGCCACGAACGGTCGTATCGATGGTGGAGTGCTGACTCATGTGCGAAATGGCTTGCCGTAGATGCGGGTGAACGTTGCGGTGAAAAGCGATCGGCCAAAAAAAAATGGGCCGGAAGATCCGCCCACTTGACGCTATCTATCGAACCTTTCAAAAAGAACGGCGCCGGCTGGACACGTTCCGTCAAAAGCGGAATTGTATCCTCCCTCGCGACTACGGGCAAGCGGCGCGGCTGTCAAGAGGCAGAAGCCTCGATCGGGGCGGTGCCAGAATCCGCCGCTCTGACCATCCCCGGAGCCCCAGATGGGATTTCTCGCCGGCAAACGCATTCTCGTCACGGGCGTGCTCTCCAATCGCTCGATCGCCTACGGCATTGCCCGCGCATGCCACCGGGAAGGCGCCGAGCTCGCGCTGAGCTACCAGGGTGAGCGCTTCAAGGAGCGCGTGAGCGCCTTCGCCGCCGAGTTCGGCTCGACGCTGGTGTTCGATTGCGACGTCGCCGACGACGCACAGATCGAACGCCTGTTCGCCGACCTCGGCAGCGTCTGGCCGAGCTTCGACGGATTCGTGCATTCGATCGGCTTCGCGCCCAAGGAAGCGATTGCCGGCGACTTTCTCGAAGGCTTGTCCCGCGAGGCCTTCCGGATCGCCCATGACATCTCGAGCTACAGCTTCCCGGCCATGGCCAAGGCGGCCGCGCCGCGCCTGAGCGCCAAGGCCGCGCTACTGACCATGACGTTCCTGGGGGCTCTTCGCAGCGTTCCCAGCTACAACACGATGGGCCTGGCCAAGGCCTCGCTCGAAGCATCGGTGCGCTATCTCGCCTCGAGCCTCGGGCCGCGAGGCATCCGCGTCAACGGCATCTCCGCGGGGCCGATCAAGACGCTGGCCGCATCGGGCATCAAGGGCTTCGGCAAGATCCTCGACATCGTCGAGCAGAACGCACCCCTGCGCCGCAATGTGACGATCGACGACGTCGGCAACGTCGCGGCCTTCTTGATGTCCGATCTGGCTGCCGGCGTCACCTCGGAGATCACCTACGTCGACGCCGGCTTCAGCCACTCGATGGGCGGCGGCGCGTAGGCTCTAAGGCGATGCCGATGCGGCGACGCAGTCGACGAAGTAGCGGCCGTTGTCGATGCCCACGCCTTCCAGCTCGACCACCGACAGCAGGCCATGCACGTCGGTGTCGAAGCCCGGGAAGGCCTTGTTGAACGAGCGCGTGAAGCGCAGGTAGTCGACGATCTTCTTGTTGAAGCGCTCGCCCGGGATGAGCAGGGGAATGCCAGGCGGATACGGCGTCAGCAGCGTTGTCGAGACACGGCCTTCGAGCTGATCGATCTCGACCCGCTCGGTCTTGCCGTGGGCGATACAGGCGAAGGCATCGCTCGGCTTCATGATCGGCTGGATATCCGAGACGTACATGTCCGTGACCAGGCGGGCGATGTCGTCCTTGGCGTAGAACTCGTGGATGCTCTGCGACAAGTCGCGCAGGCCGATGCGCTCGTACTTCGGATGCGCCGCGGTGAACTCGGGCATGACCTTCCAGCACGGCTGGTTGCGGTCGAAGTCGTCCTTGAACTGCTGCAGCGCCGTGAGCAGCGTGTTCCAGCGGCCCTTGGTGATGCCGATGGTGAACATGATGAAGAACGAATAGAGCCCGGTCTTCTCGACCACGACGCCGTGGTCGACCAGGTACTTGGTGACGATCGCCGCCGGGATGCCGGTCTTGGCGAACTTGCCCGACATGTC
>DAIMIM010000497.1:0-2417 GCA_036722755.1 Caldimonas sp.
CGCTGCGCCACGCCGGCATCCACAACCACGCGCGGGTGAAGATCGAGTACGTCGATTCCGAAGACCTGACGCCGACCAGCGTCGCCAACCTCGCCCACTTCGACGCCATCCTGGTTCCCGGCGGCTTCGGCAAGCGCGGGGTCGAGGGCAAGATCCTGGCCGCGCAGTACGCACGCGAGAAGAAGATTCCCTATCTCGGCATCTGCCTCGGCATGCAGGTGGCGACGATCGAGTACGCGCGGCACAAGGCCGGGCTGGCCGACGCGAACAGCACCGAGTTCGATCCGGACACTCCGCATCCGGTGATCGCGCTCATCGACGAGTGGGAAGACCGCGACGGGTCGGTGCAGAAGCGCACCGCGCAGTCCGACCTCGGCGGGACGATGCGCCTCGGCGCGCAGAGCTCGGACGTGAAGCCGGCGACGCTCGCCCACGAGATCTACGGCAACGTCGTGACCGAGCGGCATCGCCATCGCTACGAGGCCAACGAGCACTACCTCGACCGGCTGACCGAAGCCGGCCTGGTCATCTCGGCGATCACGCAGCGCGACAAGCTGACCGAGATCGTCGAGCTGCCGAAAAGCGTGCATCCCTGGTTCATCGGCGTGCAGTTCCATCCCGAGTTCAAGTCGACGCCGTGGGGCGGCCACCCGCTCTTCAAGTCGTTCATCCATGCGGCGCTCGCGCATCAGGCGGAGCGGCGCGAGAAGGTCGCCGCATGAAGCTATGCGGCTTCGATGTCGGCCTTGACCAACCGTTGTTCCTGATCGCCGGCCCGTGCGTCGTCGAGTCGGAACAGCTGCAGATGGATGTGGCCGGCCAGCTGAAGGAAATCACCGCTGCGCTCGGCATTCCATTCGTCTTCAAGTCGAGCTACGACAAGGCCAACCGCTCGAGCGGCACGTCGTTCCGCGGCCCGGGCATGGACAAGGGCCTCGAGATCCTGGCCCGGGTGAAGCGCGAGCTCGGCGTGGCGCTCCTCACCGACGTGCACCGCGAGGACGAGATCGAAGCCGCTGCCGCCGTCGTCGACGTGCTGCAGACACCGGCGTTCCTCTGCCGGCAAACCGATTTCATCCGCGCCGTCGCACAGAGCGGCCGGCCGGTGAACATCAAGAAGGGCCAGTTCCTCGCGCCGCACGACATGATCAACGTGATCGACAAGGCGCGTGCGGCGGCGCGCGAGAAGGGCCTGTCCGACGACCGTTTCTTTGCCTGCGAGCGCGGCGCGAGCTTCGGCTACAACAACCTCGTCTCGGACATGCGCAGCCTGGCCATCATGCGCGAGACCGGCGCGCCGGTGGTGTTCGACGCGACGCACTCCGTGCAGCTTCCGGGCGGCCAGGGCACGTCGTCGGGCGGCCAGCGGGAATTCGTGCCGGTGCTGGCGCGCGCGGCGGTCGCGGTCGGCATCGCCGGCATCTTCATGGAGACGCATCCCGACCCTGCGCATGCCCTCTCCGACGGCCCGAACGCGGTGCCGCTCAAGCACATGAAGGCCTTGCTCGAGCAGCTCGTGGCGGTCGACGGCGTCGTCAAGTCGCGGCCGTTCGCCGAAGACGACTTCGCCGCCTGAGCCGGACGAGCCGCTGAGCCGACAAGCCGATGAGCGCCTACATCATCGCCAACGTGCGGGTCACGAACGCCGAGCAGTACGAGACCTACAAGACGCTGTCGTCGCATGCGATGGCCGCCCACGGCGCCGAGGTCTGCGTGCGCGGGGGCGCACACGCGGTGCTGGAAGGCGACTGGCAGCCGGATCGCCTCGTCATCCTCAAGTTCGCCGACCTCGCCGCGGCGCATGCCTTCAACGATTCGCCCGAGTACGCGGCGGCACGCCGGTCACGCCAGGGTGCGGCGATCATGCGGATGGTCGTCGTCGACGGAATCGGCTGATGCCGATCGCACAAAACAACATGACAAAGGTTCACGCATGAGCGCCATCGTCGACATCGTCGGCCGGGAGATCCTGGACAGCCGCGGCAATCCGACCGTCGAGTGCGACGTGCTGCTCGAATCGGGAACGATGGGCCGCGCCGCCGTGCCTTCGGGCGCCTCGACCGGCTCGCGCGAGGCGATCGAGCTGCGCGACGGCGACGCCGCGCGCTATGGCGGCAAGGGCGTGCTGAAGGCGGTCGAGCACATCAACACCGAGATGAGCGAGGCGGTGCTGGGCCTCGATTCGAGCGAGCAGGCTTTCCTCGATCGCACGTTGATCGACCTCGACGGCACCGAGAACAAGAGCCGCCTCGGCGCCAATGCGACGCTCGCCGTCAGCATGGCGGTCGCCCGCGCCGCCGCCGAGGAGTCGGGCCTGCCGCTGTACCGCTATTTCGGCGGCTCCGCGGCGATGCAGATGCCTGTGCCGATGATGAACGTCGTCAACGGCGGCGCCCACGCCAACAACAACCTCGACC
>DAIMIM010000498.1:0-2416 GCA_036722755.1 Caldimonas sp.
CGTTCTTGTCGGCACCGCGTCGTGGACCGACAAGACCTTGATCGCCTGTGGCCGTTTCTACCCGGGAGATGCGAAGTCGGCCGAGGCGCGCCTGCGCTTCTATGCGGCGCAGTTCCCGATCGTCGAAGTCGACTCGAGCTACTACGCGATGCCGGCGCCGGCCACTGCGCAGCTCTGGGCCGAGCGCACGCCCGAAGGCTTCGTCATGAACGTCAAGGCGTTTCGGCTCTTCACCGGGCACCAGACGACGGCCGTGGTGATGCACCGCGATCTGCAGCCGGCTTTCGCCCGGATCGACAAGCCCACCTTCTTCTACCGCGACCTGCCGGGCGAATTGGTCGACGAGTTGTGGAAGCGCTTTCGCGAGGCGCTGCTGCCGCTGCAGGCATCGGGCCGGCTCGGCCTGGTCCACTTTCAGTTCCCGCCGTGGCTGGTGGCGGGCGCCGCGGGGCGTGCCGTCGTCGAGCATTGCGCGCTGCGCATGAGCGGCTTCGATCTCGGCGTCGAGTTTCGGCACGCCACCTGGTTCGACGGCGACGCGCGCATTGCCGAGACCATCGGCTTCCTGCGCGATCTCGGCGTCGCGCACACGGTCGTCGACGGTCCGCAGGGCTTTTCGAACAGCGTGCCCGCGGTCTGGGAGGCAACGCATCCGCGCTACGCACTGCTGCGCCTGCACGGCCGCAACCGAGCCACCTGGAACATGAAGGGCCAGACGGCGGCTTCCGATCGCTTCAACTACGACTATCCCGAGCGCGAGCTCGCCGAGTTCGTGCCGAAGCTCGAGCGCCTGGCACTCACCGCGATGCAGACGCACGTCATCTTCAACAACAACATGGAAGACCAGGGCCAGCGCAACGCCCGCTCGATGATCGACCTGCTTGGCGCTGCGGGACTGGGCCCGACCGGACATCGCCAATAGGCTCGGGTACGACAGTTGCCGGCGAGAGCCGATGAAGCTCTTCACGCCGCTGCCGTTGAAGGCCTGGTGGGCTCTGGTCAAGTCGGCCGGGTCGGCCTGGCTCGACGACTACGCGCCGAGCATGGGCGCGGCGCTGTCGTACTACACGGTCTTCTCGCTGGCGCCGCTGCTGCTCATCGTCATCGCGATCGCCGGCCTGGTCTTCGGCCAGGACGCGGCGCGCGGCGAGATCTTCGGCCAGCTGCGCGGCATGATGGGCGACGACGCGGCCAAGGCCATCGAAGGCTTGCTCGCCAGCGTCAGCAAGCCGGCCCAGGGCATCGCGGCCACGGTCGCCGGCGTCGTCTTCCTGCTCGTCGGCGCGACCAGCGTGTTCGGCGAGCTGCAGGACGCGCTCGATCGCATCTGGCGCGCTCCCGCACGCAACAAGGTGGGTGGCCTGTGGGGCTTGCTGCGCACGCGGCTGCTCTCGTTCGGCATGATCCTCGGCATCGCCTTCCTGCTCATGGTCTCGCTGGTGCTCGGCGCCGTCATTTCGGCGCTCGGCAAGTGGTGGGGCGGCTTTTTCACGGGCTGGGAGGTCCTGGCCCAGGCCGTCAACGTGCTGGTCGGCTTCGTGCTGACGACGACCGTGTTCGCGATGATCTACAAGCTGATGCCGCGCGTCAGCGTGCGCTGGCGCGACGTCGCCCTGGGGGCACTCGTCACCTCGCTGCTCTTCACGATCGGCAAGTTCCTGATCGGCTTGTACATCGGCAAGAGCGGCGTCGCCTCTGGGTACGGAGCGGCCGGGTCGCTCGTCATCGTCTTCCTCTGGGTCTACTACTCGGCGCAGGTCTTTCTGATGGGCGCCGAATTCACCTGGGTCTACGCGCGAACCTTCGGCTCGATGCGACAGATCGCGTCGGCCGAGGCAAAGCAGCGTCCCGTCGCGACGCCGCCTCCAGTCGCCGTGGCGATCGATGCGGCAGGAACAGACCTGCCGGTCGCGCGCGCGACCTGGAAAGACGTGGGCGCCGGGCTGGCGGTCACGCTCGCTTTGCGCTATCTGGCGCCGCGGCTGCTCCGTCAGCTTTGATCGGGCCGCCGGCGCGGCGCACCTTGCTCCGCGGGGCTAGCGCGGTGCGCTCGCGCCCATGCCGGCGGCGTCCGAGGCCATGCCCATCGGGCTCGATGCGGCCATCGCATCGCTCGATGGGCTCATCGCTGCACTGGCGCTGTCCATCGCCGGGCTAGGCGTCGACATCGAGCTGGTCGACGGGGTGGTCACGGTTGTCGTGTCGGCCGGAGCGGTCTTGTTGCAGCCGCCGAGCACGACAACCGCCGCAGCGACGGCCAGGCCGAGCGGCCAGGTGATTCGGTTCGTCATGGGATTCTCCTAGGTGGGGTTTGTTGCCAGCATCCTGCGTGCCTGCATCTTCCACCCCGGGCGACACCCCAATGGCCGGGCGGTTGCCGCCGACGCAGAATGTGCGACGGCCCGGGCGCGGCCAG
>DAIMIM010000499.1:0-2409 GCA_036722755.1 Caldimonas sp.
CGATGTTCTTCGGCAGGTCGAGGTGGGCGACGAAGCGCACGTCGGGCTTGTCGATACCCATGCCGAAGGCAATCGTCGCAACCATGACGATGCCCTCGTCTCGAAGGAACCGGTCCTGGTGCCGTTGCCGCACGTCGGCGTCGAGCCCGGCGTGGTACGGCAGCGATGCGATGCCCTGCTCGCTCAGCCAGGCCGCCGTCTCGTCGACCTTCTTGCGTGTCTGGCAATAGACGATGCCGGCATCGCCGGCATGCTCGTCGCGGAGAAAAGCGAGCAACTGGTCGCGCGCCTTGTCCTTCGGCACGACGGCGTAGCGGATGTTCGGCCGATCGAAGCTGCTGACGAAGATGCGCGCATCGTGCAAGGCGAGGCGCTCGACGATGTCGGTGCGGGTCAGCGCGTCGGCCGTCGCGGTGAGGGCGATGCGCGGCACGTCGGGATAGCGCTCGGCCAGCACCGACAGCTTCAGGTAGTCCTCGCGGAAATCGTGGCCCCACTGGCTGACGCAGTGCGCCTCGTCGATCGCGAACAGCGAGAGCAGGCCGCGCTCGTGCAGCGAATCGAGCTGCGCCAGCATCCGCGGCGTGGCGATGCGCTCGGGCGCGGCGTAGAGCAGCACCAGCCGGCCGCTCATCATCTCGCGCTCGATGCGGGCTGCCGCCTCGCTGTCGAGCGTGGAGTTGAGGAACGCGGCGTGTACGCCGGCTTCCTCGAGCGCGCCGACCTGGTCGTGCATCAGCGCGATCAGCGGGCTGACGACGACGCTGACGCCACGCCCGGCCCGATGCCGGACGATCGCCGGCACCTGGTAGCACAGGCTCTTGCCGCCGCCGGTCGGCATGAGTACCAGTGAATCGCCGCCGCCCACCGTGTGCGCGACGATCGCCTGCTGGGCACCGCGGAATTCGGCATAGCCGAAGGTCTCGCGCAGGACGCTCTCGGCCATGCCGGACGGCGGCAAGGTTCGATCGGCGGCGATGACGGCGTTCATGCGAGCGGCCATGCTACGCGAGCATGCAGCGCGCGCGCTCCCTCCTGCGAAGGCCCTCGAACGAGGTCGCCGAAACGGCCGCCGGCCGCGTTGCCGCGGAACCGTCTCAGACGAGGCCGATATCTTTCGCGGTGCTGCCTGGAAACACCTGCTGCAACTGGGCCGGCGAGAAACCGTAGAGTCGCGCGAACACGCCGCCGAGCACGGCGCGGTATTCGTTGAGCACCGGGTAGTCGCGGTTCTGGAAGAGCGAGCCGGCGTTGATGGCCACCTGGTCGCCGGCGACGCGGCCGCCGCGCACCGCGCCGCCGAGCGCCCAGAAGACGCTGCCGTGGCCGTGGTCGGTGCCGCGGTTGCCGTTCTCCTTGAAGGTGCGGCCGAACTCGCTGACGACGATGACCACCGTCGAGTTCCACGCATCGCCCGATTCCTCGGCGAACGCGGCCAGGCCCTTGCCGAGCTCGCCGAGCCGGTTCGCGAGATAGCCGGTGCCCGAGCCCTGGCCGACGTGCGTGTCCCAGCCGCCCACGTCGACGAAGCCGAGCCGATAGCGCTCGCGCATCAGCCGGCCGATGCGCCTCGCCTCGCCTTCGAAGCCCTTGGCCGTGATGGCATTGCGGTTGGCGGCGACCATCTCGCCGGCGAGCGCCTGCGTCGCGTCGCTGCGCACCTGGAAGCCCTCGCCCACGGCGTTGCCGAAGCGCGAGCCCCGGTACATGGCGGTGATGATGTCGGACTGGCGCGCGTCGATGCCGGGCCGGCCGACGTTGTTGAGCGCCAGGTTGGGCACCTGCATGCTGCCGCGAAAGACCAGCGGCAACTGGTCGGTGAAGGCGATGGCGTCGCGCGCGCCGAGCACCGAGGCGAGCCGGTTCATGAAGCCCGACTGGAAATCGCGCCGGCCTTGCAGCGCCTGGCCGAGCTCGATCGAATCCTGCGTTTCGAAGTGGCTGCGCGAGGTGTCGTCGGTGCCGGCGAACGGGATGAAGGCAGCCTGCTTCTTCAGGTAGAGCGGCAGCACCGAGTCGCGCAGTGTTGGGCCGAGGCTCCAGTCGGCATCGAGCGGCAAGGCCGCATCGGCGGCGCTGCCCGGCCGGGCGACGGCGATGTTCGGGCGCTGCTCGTAGTAGAAGCTGCTCGCGCTCGGCACGAGCAGGCTCGCAGCGTCGTAGCCGCCGCGCAGGAAGACGACGAGCACGCGCGCCGGCGCGTCACGGGCGGCGAGCAGCGTCACGCTGCCCGTGGCCAGCGGCAGCGCCGCACCGGCGGCGATCGAGTGGCGAATGAACTCTCTGCGTTGCATGAGCGATCTCCTTCGGCTGCTCAGCGCAGCATGAATTCGGGCGACGACAGGAGGAACACGTTCCATTCCTGCGGCGAGGTCGCACGATCGAGCGCGGCGCGTGTCGACGCGCTCA
>DAIMIM010000500.1:0-2399 GCA_036722755.1 Caldimonas sp.
CCGGCAAGAGCACGCTGGTCAATCTCATGGTGGCCGATGCCGCGGCGCAGGTCGGCGAGATCTCGAAGGCCTTGAACAGCGGCCGGCACACGACGACGGCGACGCAGTGGTACTGGCTCGACGCCGATCGCACCAGCGCGCTGATCGATTCGCCGGGCTTCCAGGAATTCGGCCTGCGCCAGATCGCCCCGAATGAGCTCGCCGGACTCATGCCCGACATCGGCCGCTACGCCGGCGAATGCCGCTTCTACAACTGCAAGCACGTGCATGAGCCGGGCTGCGGCGTACTGGCGGCGCTGGAGCTCGGCGAGATCAGCGCCGGCCGCCACCGGATCTATCTCGAGATCCTCGCGGAGCTTGCCGACTGAGCCGTGGATCGGCGCGACGCTTCGCCGCGATTTGCGACGGCGGTCGCACCGGCGCTGCTGTTCAGCCGACCAGATTGGCGAGCGAGAGCAAGGCCAGCAGCAGCATCCAGAGAACGACCGAGCGCCAGACCAGCCCGACGACGCTGCGCAGATGGCCGAGCGTCGGAACGGCGCCGGGAGTCGAGCCGTCGGCGTCGGTCGACTCGGGCGGTGCCCCGGCCTCGAACGTCTTGGCCCGATCACGCGCCAGGCCGGGCGCCGAGCCGCCGCCCAGCCGGATGCCGACGGCGCCGGCCGCGGCGGCGAGGATGACGCCTTCGCTGTTGTACTTCCAGAGCGACGCGTCACGGCGCCAGCAGTTCACTGCCTCCTCGAAGTTGCCGACGACGGCGAAGCCCGACGCGGTGAGGCGGGCCGGCACATGGTCGAGGATGTGGAAGAGGCGCAGCGACAGGGCCATCAGCCGCTCATTGACGGTGACGCCACCGGCGCCGCTCCGGTACGACCAGTAGCGGCTGGCGAATTCGGCCATGCGGTAGAGCACCGCGCCGGCCGGCCCGAGCCCGAAGCCGGACAGCAGCACGAACCAGAAGAAGACGCCGAAAACATGGCGGTGCGCGGCGAGCAGCGAGTGCTCGATGAGATGGCGCAGGAATTCCGAGGCCGGCAGCTCGCTCGCATCGAGATGGCGCCATTCGCTCAGCAGGCGTCGCGCTTCGATCTCGTCGCTGCGGTCGAGCGCGGCTCGGATGTCGGTGAAATAGTGGCTGAACTGGCGAAAGCCCAGCGTCAGATAGAGCACGCCGACGTCGAACGCCAGGCCGAGCAACCCGCTGATGCGGTCGAGACCGAGAAAGATGCCCAGCGTCAGGAGCGCCGGCGCCAGCGCGGTGACGCACCACACGACCCAGGCATGACTGTCGCGGCCGGCATCGAAGTTCGTCGCGGTCCAGTCCATCCAGCCGGTCAAGGCGTCGTGGATGGCATTGCGGCGCGGCAACGGCTTGACTTGCTCGAGCAACAGGGCGAACAAGACGGCGAAAAAACTCATCGCGGGCGATCATACCGGCGGGGTCCGCGGCCGTGTCGATCGACGCGGCGCGGGCACCTCAGGCCGAGAAGAAACGGTAGAGATTGCGCAGCATCGCCGCGGTCGCGCCCCAGATGAAATAGCGACGCGGCCTGCCGTGGCTGTCCGTTCCCGTCCACGGAATGGAGATGAACTCGCGCCGGAAGCCGCCAATGTCGACGGCGTGGCGCTGGTGATTGGCGGGGTTCATCAGCCAGTCGAGCGGCACCTCGAACACCTCGGCCACCTCGAACGGATCTGCCTGCAGGTCGAATCCGGGGCGGACCAAAGCGACAACGGGCGTGATGACGAAGCCCGTGCCGGTCGTGTACGTCGGCAAGCTGCCGAGAACCTCGACGAAGGACGCGGCGAGGCCGATCTCCTCGTGCGCCTCGCGCATTGCGGTCGCGGTCGCGTCGGCATCGAAGGGCTCGGCACGACCGCCGGGGAAGCTGATCTGGCCCGGGTGATCGGTGAGGTGATCGGTGCGCTGCGTGAGGAGGACGGTCGGCGCATGGCGAAGCACCAACCCGATCAATACCGACGCGGCGGCGATCGGCCGGTCGACGGAGGGACGCTCGAGCTTGATCTCGGGTTGCCACGCCGGCGGCGTGGCAAAGCGTGCGCGGATCGCATCCGGCCGGATGCTCGGCGCGATGACCGGCGGAAGATGCGAATCGGAGCCGAGAACGGGCAGCGCCTCGGGATCGAAGGCGAGGGCCACGCTCTAGCGCTGAAGCAGCGTTTGCGGCACCCGACTGCTGCGCCGACTCGACTGCGTCAAGCCAGCTTTTCTTTGATCCGTGCCGACTTGCCCGAACGGTCGCGCAGGTAATACAGCTTGGCGCGGCGGACGTCGCCGCGGCGCTTGACCTCGATCGAGGCGATCAGCGGGCTGTAGGTCTGGAAGGTGCGCTCGACGCCTTCGCCGCTCGACACCTTGCGAACGATGAAGCTCGAGT
>DAIMIM010000501.1:0-2394 GCA_036722755.1 Caldimonas sp.
ATCACGATGCGATCAATATAGGCGGCGCAACGCGTTTTCACACGGCCTGGACCCACTGCTGCCCGTCGACCGGAGTAGATGCGGACATTCGCTATTCGAGGGATTCAGCAGCCTCGGCCAGTACCATCCAGCTTCATTTCACCTCCACAATCTGTCAGCTTGGCGATTCGGACTGCCGCTTCGTCGCAGAGTGCACGACCTCCGGCACTGTCGTGCCGACAATCGCCTCTCTCTCCACAGCAGGCTGCCTTCCCATGAAAATCAATAAGTCGAACCTGTTGTCCGCCGTCGCTGCGATTGCGATCATGCTCGCCGGCACATGTGTCCATGCTGCCGGCTTCCAGCAAGGGGTCGCCGCTGACCAGGGTGGCAAGCCACTCGTGATCGGCATCTGGTATCCGAGCCAGACCATTGCCAAACCCGTGTCAATGGGCCCGACGACGATGACCGTCGCAATCAACGCGCCGGTGAACGGCAAGGCATTGCCAATGATCGTGATGTCCCACGGAACGGGCGGTTCCTACCTCGGACATTTCGACACCGCCATTGCCTTGGCTGACGCGGGCTTCGTCGTGGTGGCCATGAACCATACGGGCGACAACTACGCCGACCAGAGTCGCAGCGTCGACATCATGGACAGGCCGAGGCAGGTCAGTCGTGTGATCGACCACATGCTGTCAACTTGGGAGGGGCGTGCGGCGATCGACCCGCAGCGCGTCGGCATGTTCGGCTTTTCTTCAGGCGGATTCACCACGCTTGCGATCATCGGTGGCGTCCCGGACTTCACGAAGATCGGTCCGATGTGCCGGCAGTATCCCGGCGACTTCGCATGCCAGTTGATGGCCAAGAGCGACAGCCCGGTCGTCGCGCCTGCCACCATCGCGGTCGCCGACGCACGCATCAAGGCCGCAGTGGTTGCTGCGCCAGCGCTCGGATTCACGTTCTCGCCGGACGGTCTGAAAAACGTCAAGGTGCCGGTGCAACTCTGGCGAGCCGAGAACGATGTCCTCGTGCCGCACCCACGATATGCAGAGGCAGTGCGACTGGCACTGTCCGAAGCACCGGACTATCACGTCGTTCCGAATGCCGGCCACTTCGATTTCCTGGCACCCTGCAGCGATGCGCTCGCTTCAATTGCCCCTGCAATCTGCACGAGCTCGGCGGGCTTCGACCGGGCGGCGTTTCATGTTGGCTTCGATTCAGAAGTCGTGAAGTTCTTTGAGAAGACGCTCGAAAATCACTGAATGGACCATACGCTGACGTACTCGGCGGCAACTTGGTGCACGAACCGTCGCCACGTACCGGTCGGAAGGGCCCTGACGACGGTCTGCAAATGGCCGAGTGTGTGAGGTCGCTAGACAAAGTTGACCGACAGCTTGTGTCATCTAGGCGGTCATTCAAATCGACAGGGGCAAGCCAACAGCCGATTTCGCCCTGAGATGAATCGCCGACAGTTTTAAAGCTTGGCGAGTCCATCGTGTTTCAGCATCGATCACTCCCGCGCATCACGCCGTCTTCAGCCGCGGCGCCGCGAACAGTCCCTCCATCTCTCGCCGCACTTTGTACGCATCAGTCGCGGTGTCCATCGCCACGTCGGCCCAGCTCAGGCTCTGGCCCTTCTTTACGGGCCGCGTCACCTTCACGCCGTGCGCGAGCCCGAGCGGCAGCCCGCCGATCGCGACGGAGGTCTCGGCCGGCAGCAGCTTGCCCCAGACGGTGTAGCCGCCTTCGCCGTCGAGCAGCTCGCCGGCCTTGAGGTCGCGCTTCGCGGTCGCGACGACATCGGCGTTCCAGCATGCGGCCACGCCGGTCGCTTCGCCGCGCAACGCGACACTCGCGACCGAGACGCCGACTTCCAGGCCGATCAGGTGCCAGCGCTTGTAGAGCGTGAAGTAGCGTCCGCTCGGATCGGTGTGGGCGTTGTATTCCTCGAAGCAGTTGCGGATGTACTCGGTCTCGCCTTCGACCGTCACCCACACGCCCATGCGGATGTCGTAGGGAATCTGGCGGCCGTCCGCCTCGAGCGACGAGATGACTTCGACCATGCCCTTGCGTTCGAGTACGCCGCCTTCGGAGATCGGTCGCGTCACGAACGGAATGTCTTCGACGCTCGCCGGCGGATAGAGCAGCCCGTTGTTCGGCACGGTCAGGCCGGTAGCGTTGGCGACGGCAGTCGATTCGATCGAGGGCTTCGAGCCGTCGAGGAAGCTGTTGAACATCTTCGGATTGAGCCCGCCGCGCTCGGCCTGTTCGGGCGTCAGGCCGTAGTAGCCCCACACGGTCTCTGGCGTCGATTCACTGAAATGCGGCAGCCATTTGTGGCCGCGGCCGGCCGCGACGACCGGAAAGCCGCAGGTGCGGGCCCAGTCGACGAGATCGCAGATCAACGCCGGC
>DAIMIM010000502.1:0-2385 GCA_036722755.1 Caldimonas sp.
CCCAGCCACTATCCGATCGCCGCGGTGGCCGGCCACGAGCACATCGCGCCCGGTCGAAAAGGCGATCCGGGCGCCGCATTCGATTGGGATCGCGTCCGGCAGCTGGTCTCATCGCTGCGGCTCGAGTGGGGCGCTTGAGCGGCGCCGCGTGAAGGCTCTCGCGACGAGTCGGCATGGGGCTTTGCGCGGCCACTCGACCGTGAAAAAATACCAGGGTTGATACGCTATAGGTAGTGCTTGTAGGCAACACTGACCCCAGATATAGTGTCTCGCAGTGATATGCTGAGTTTTCAAAATTCGGCGCCAAAGCCGGCCCGGCCGGGTTTCCAAAACCCCCCACACACGCAACGATTTTCAAGGCCGCCGAGGCGCCATTGGTGCCTTTCGAGGCAATGATCAGAACCGCTGGCGGCATCGGCCGACCAAGCCTCTCAGAGGAGATTTCATGCAAGCAAGCACCGCCCAGGCGACACCCGGAATGGCCGCTGCGCTGCGGCCGGCGAACCGTGTCGCGACGCCTGCCTCGGCGTACCAGGGCTATCAGACATTGCGTCGCAATGGCGCTGTCGTCGCGTTCGAGCCCAACAAGATCGCGGTCGCATTGATGAAGGCGTTTCTCGCCGTTCACGGCACCCAGGGCGCCGCATCGGCAAGCGTGCGCGAGACCGTCGACGGGCTGACCGAATCGGTCGTGCGCGGCCTGCTGCGGTCCCGGCCGGGCGGCGGAACGTTCCACATCGAAGACGTCCAGGACCAGGTCGAGCTCGGCCTGATGCGGGGCGGCCACCACGAGGTCGCCCGCGCCTATGTCCTCTACCGCGAGCGACGCGCCCAGGAACGCGCCAAGCAGGTGGCCGTCGCCCGCCCCGCCGAGCCGGTGCTGATGGTCACCGATCGCGGCAACCGCGTGCCGCTCGACGCGGCACGTCTGCAGACGCTGATCGAGTCGGCTTGCGCCGGGCTCGGCGCCGACGTGCGGCCCGGTCCGATCCTCGCCGAGACCAAACGCAATCTCTACGACGGCGTGCCGATCGACGAAGTGCACAAGGCCGCGATCCTCGCCGCGCGCACGCTGATCGAGAAGGACCCGGGCTACACGCGTGCCACCGCGCGCCTGCTGCTGCACACGATCCGGCGCGAGATCCTCGGCGAGGAGCTGCTGCATTCCGACATGCACGCGCGCTACGCCGAGTACTTCCCGCAGTTCGTGAAGAAGGGCGTTCAGGCCGAGCTGCTCGACGAGAAGCTGCTGCAGTTCGACCTCGCCAAGCTCGGCGCGGCACTGAAGGCCGATCGCGACCTGCAGTTCGACTACCTCGGCCTGCAGACGCTCTACGACCGCTACTTCCTGCACATCGAAGAAGCGCGGATCGAGCTGCCCCAGGCGTTCTTCATGCGCGTCGCCATGGGCCTGGCGCTGGGTGAGATCGACCGCGAGGCGCGCGCGATCGAGTTCTATGAAGTCTTGTCGACGTTCGACTTCATGAGCTCGACGCCGACCCTCTTCAACGCGGGCACGCGCCGCTCGCAGCTGTCGAGCTGCTACCTGACGACCGTCTCCGACGATCTCGACGGCATCTACGAAGCGCTCAAGGAAAACGCGCTGCTCTCGAAATTCGCGGGCGGTCTCGGCAACGACTGGACCAACGTGCGCGCCCTCGGCAGCCACATCAAGGGAACCAACGGCAAGAGCCAGGGCGTGGTGCCGTTCCTGAAGGTCGTCAACGACACGGCGGTCGCGGTCAACCAGGGCGGCAAGCGCAAGGGCGCCGTCTGCGCTTATCTGGAAACCTGGCACCTCGACATCGAGGAGTTCCTCGAGCTGCGCAAGAACACCGGCGACGATCGTCGTCGCACGCACGACATGAACACCGCCAACTGGGTGCCCGATCTGTTCATGAAGCGGGTCATGGAAGGCGGCGACTGGACGCTCTTCTCGCCCAGCAATTGCCCCGATCTGCACGACAAGTTCGGCCTCGACTTCGAGGCGGCCTACACGCGCTATGAAGACAAGGCGGCGCGCGGCGAGATCAAGCTGTTCAGGAAGATGAAAGCCGCCGACCTCTGGCGCAAGATGCTGACGATGCTCTTCGAGACCGGGCATCCGTGGATCACGTTCAAGGACGCGTGCAACGTCCGCTCGCCGCAACAGCACGTCGGCGTCGTCCATTCGAGCAATCTCTGCACCGAGATCACGCTCAACACCGGCGACACCGAGATCGCCGTCTGCAACCTGGGCTCGGTGAACCTGGCGCAGCACATCACGGACGGCGCTCTCGACCAGATCAAGCTGAAGAAGACGATCGCCACCGCGATGCGGATGCTCGACAACGTCATCGACATCAACTACTACGCGGTCAAGAAGGCGCGCGACTCGAACCTGCG
>DAIMIM010000503.1:0-2371 GCA_036722755.1 Caldimonas sp.
GTGGCGCCGGGCATCGCCGAAGCGCTGGTCGCCACGGCGATCGGCCTGTTCGCGGCAATCCCCGCGGTCATCGCCTACAACCGCTTCGCGCGGCAGATCGATCGCATCGCCATCCAGCTCGAGAGCTTCATCGAGGAGTTCTCGAACATCCTTCAGCGCAACGCTGGCACGGTGTTGAAATGAGGCCCCCACGCTCCCTTTGGTCGCTGCCCCCCGAGGGGGCGCGGCCGGCCTTGGGGCGGCCCGGCGGCCAGCCGGCCGCTGACATTTCCGATCGATCGCCATGCCCGCGGTAACGATGCGCGGCGGCGTGCGCCGCCGGACGATCAGCGAGATCAACATGGTCCCGTTCATCGACGTCATGCTCGTGCTTCTGATCATCTTCATGGTCACCGCGCCGCTGATCACGACGGGCACGGTCGATCTGCCGAGCGTCGGCAAGGCGCAGCAGCGGACCGAGCCGCACGTCATCGAGCTGGTGATCGGCAGCGACGAGCAGCTGCGCATGCGCGTCGACGGCAAGGACGCCGCGCCGCTGCGCATGCCCGACGTCGCGACGCGCGTGCGCGAGGCGCAGTCTGGAAACGACGCGACGCCGGTCGTCATCGCCGCCGATCGCGGCGTCCGCTACGAGCTGGTCGTCAAGGCGTTGGACGCATTGCAGCGCGGCGGCGTCAAACGGGTCGGCCTGTCGGTCAAGCAAGTGCCATGAACGCCGCGGTCCTCGGGCGCGACGCCTTCGCGCCGCCAAAGCTGCCGGGGATGCGCACGGGGCTGGTGCTCGCGTTGATCGCACACGCCTTGCTCGTGCTGGCGCTCGCCTGGAGCGTCGCCTGGAAGACGAGCGAACCCGAAGGCATCGTCGCCGAGCTCTGGTCGGCCACGCCGCAATTCGCAGCGCCGCGTGTCGCGCCGCCGGAGCCGCAACCGCCGCCGCAGATCGACAAGCCCGTGCCGGTCCCGACGCCTCGACCGGAGCCCGCCGTGGTACCCCGGGTCGATGCGCAGATCGCGATCGAGCGCGCCGAGCGGGAGCGGCGCCAGCGCGAGGATGAAGAACGCGTCGACGCCGCGAAGAAGGCCGACGCTGCCAAGCGCGACGCAACGCGCCGCGCCGACGCCGAGCGCGAGAAACAGCATCTCGCCGACGAGCAGGCCGAGAAGAAGAAGCTCGCCGAGAAGAGCCGCCAGGACGACGCGAAACAGGCCGCGATCCGCGAAGCCAACCTGCGTCGGATGATGAGCCAGGCCGGCAGCAGCAACGACCCGGACGCCAACGGCAATGCGGCGCGCACGTCGGGAGCATCGGCAGGCTATGCAGGCCGCATCAGGGCGCAGATCAAGAGAAACGTCGTCGTTCCCGGAAGCATCCCGGGCGATCCGGTCGCCACCGTCGAGGTGCGGCTGGCGCCCGACGGCACGATCGTCGGCCGCAAGCTCGTGAAGAGCAGCGGCTCGACGCCGTGGGACGACACCGTGCTGCGCGCGATCGACAAGACCGGCGTGCTGCCACGCGACACCGACGGTCGCGTGCCACCGTCGATGATCATCGAGTTCCACCGGCAGGAATAGCAGGGGCTACGGCTCCAGCAACAGATCGCTCACGTAGGCGATGCTGTGGTCTTTCGTGTTGTCGGCATCGGCGCCGATTGCGATGCCGACGATGGGCGGAACCCGCGCCACCTCGTCGCCGAAGACGCGCATGAAATCGTCGCTCAGGTCGCGGCGCTCGGCGACCCAGCGGGTCGAAGGCGCGCCGCCGCTCTCGACGACGATGTAGCGCTGTCGGCGCGTGAACGCGTTGTCGATCGCGGTGCCGACCGGAAGCGACGCGTCCCAGACGTAGCAGAGCGTGGCCGCAGGCACCGGCTCGGCCCTGCGCGCCCGCGCGAAGCGAAGCAGCTGCCGGTCGCCGAACGGGATCGCTCCCATCGGCTCATCGAAGAAGGCGCAGACTCTGACCGCGCTGTCGTCGCCGGTCTTCTGGCGCAGGTCGGCGCGGCTCAACGGCCGCTCGATGCGCCACTGCCACGCCAGATGCATCGGCAGCTGCAGCGCCTTCAATGGATGGACGAGATTGCCGTAAGACGCATCGGCTTCGATCCTCAGCGCTCGCCGACCGCCAAGATCGACGACCGAGAACTGGGTGAACGGCTTCGTCTGTCGAGGCAAGCCGACGACGTGCCAGGGCGCTGGCGGTTCTGCGCTCGCCCCGGCAAGCGGCGTGAGCAAGGGTTCGGCCCACGCCGGCATCACGAACTGTCCCGCGATGAGACCGACCACGATCCGACAAGCGACTCCCGCATTCATGGCGGGAGTGTCTCGCCCGACGCGCGGCGAGCCTGTCGGACAGCGCCGCGCGCGAGCTACG